>JBGATY010000048.1:0-21255 GCA_044228955.1 Planctomycetota bacterium
CGCAATCTCCTCCGCGGCGTCGGGCCCTCCATCGCGTGCGCAACCGTCACGCTGGTTGCCGCATGCAGCCGCGAGGCGCGAACCGGCACCGGAGACACGACTTCGTCGAGCGCACCGGATGCGAGCTGGTTCGAGGAGGTGGCCGCAGGGAGCGGTCTCGACTTCACTCACATGCGCTCGCTGCAGCAGCGCTACTGGTTTCCGGAGATCATGGGTGCCGGGCTGTGCTGGTTCGACTACGACGGCGACGGTCGCGTCGATCTGTTCGTCGTGCAGAGCGGTGACCTCGAGCCCGGCGATCGGCCGGTCCCGTCGAGCAAGCTCTTCAGGAACCTGGGCAGTGGCCGTTTCGCCGACGTGACGGCGAAAGCCGGGTTGCTCGCGCCGGGCTACGGGATGGGCTGCACGGTCGGCGACTACGATGGGGACGGCGATGTCGATCTGTACGTCACGCGGGTCGGCGCGAACGTGCTCTACCGCAACGAGGGCGACGGCACGTTCAGCGACGTCACGGCGGCGGCCGGAGTCGGTGACACGGGCTGGGGTTCGAGCTGTGGCTTCTTCGACTGCGACGGTGACCACGACCTCGACCTCTGGGTGGTGAATTACGTGCGCTGGAAGAAGGAGCTCGAGATTCCCTGCAAGTCGCCGTACGGCGAGCGCGATTACTGCTCACCCAACAACTACAACGCTCCCTCCCAGTGCATTCTGTACGTCAACGACGGACAAGGCCGCTTTCACGACGGCGGATCCGGCGCCGGACTCTCGGCGGCCTTCGGCAATGGTCTCGGACTGGCGTTCGGCGATTTCGACAGCGATGGGCGCTGCGACGTGTACGTGTCCAATGACGGGATGCCCAATCAACTGTGGATGAACCACGGGAATGGGAAGTTCGTCGACGAGGCCCTCGTGCGCGGTTGTGCGGTGAACGTCAACGGCGCGGTGGAGGCCAGCATGGGAACCGTGGCCGGAGATTTCGACCAGGATGGCGACCTCGACCTGTTCATCACCAACTTGCGCGGGGAGACCAATACCTACTACATGAACGACGGCCACGGTCGGCTGCGCGACATTTCCGCGCGCACGGGCCTGGCTGCGGCGAGCCTGCAAATGACCGGATTCGGCGAAGCTCTGGAAGACTTCGACCACGACGGCGTGCTCGACCTGCTCGTCGCCAACGGGCGAGTCAGCCACACGAAACCCGTCCTCTCGGATACCGACATCTACGCCGAGCCCGTGCAATTGTTCCGAGGGGTGGACGGCCGGAAGTTCGAGGAGATTCCGCGCGGCGGGCTCTCGAGTGAACTCCTGGCCAACAGTCGCGGCCTGGCCGTGGCGGACTACGACGACGACGGCGATCTCGACGTCGCCATCAACGACAACCATGGGCGCTTGAAACTGCTCCGCAACGTGAGCACCAAACGCGGGCACTGGACGGTGCTCTCCGTGCGCGACAGGGTCGGAGCGCCCGCGCTCGGCGCCAGGCTCGAGATCGACGTGGGCGGACGGACCTTCCGACGAGACGTCGTGGTGTGCTCGAGCTACTGTTCCGCCAGCGATTCGCGCGTGCATTGCGGGCTGGGCGCGGCAAGCGAGCTGAAGAACGTCGAGGTTCGCTGGCCGGACGGCACGCAGGAGAACTTCGGCCCCTTCCCGGCGGATCGGATCCACGAACTGCGGCAGGCGCGAGGTCGCGCCGCGCGTTGACGGCGCGCGCAGGAGATCTCGATCGAGCCGCAGCGCCGCGCGCCCAGACTCGAGGTCGCGATCAGGGGCCCCAGATGAGCGTCGATCCCTGCGTCAAATTGTAGGTGTTGGCGGTGCAGAACGAGGCCGAGTCGCGATACCAGCACTGATAGTGACGGACGTCGCCGCTGACGATCGCGCCGGCGACGTGGATCGGGCTCGGCGTCGACCCGCCTGGATACGAGGCCGTGCCGGCCGTCGGGAACACGACGCCGAGACGCACGATGGACCCGCCCGCGCACAGGAGTCCGTCCCCCAGGGGGATACCAGCGCCTCCCGCGGATTGACCATCACCCTGGAAGAACAGGCCTGGACCCGAGACGTCCGATGCGGTCAACGTGACCGAATCGTTGCTCGTGCTCGGGCGGCCGGCGGCGGTCAGCACGGCACCCACGGGAACCGTGCTGCTCGCGCAGCCTCGACCGGCGGCGCCGGAATTGCCGCAGGGACACGCCGTGCCGCTGCCGTCGCCGGAACAGAAGGAAACTCCCGTCGGCGTGGGGACCCAGATGTTCGTGATGCTCGTCGCGGTCGCCGAACCCGCATTGTGAGGGAGCCCGAACATGTCCTCCAGCGTGCGCAGCAGCGAGTAGTGGTCGATCGTCTGTCCGTACTGACCCGGCACGACCATCGGCCCGTGGAAGATCGTCGCGATGTGATTGCCGGTTCCGCTGGCTTCGTCCCACGTCACGATCAGGAGGCTGTTGTTGGACATGCACCAATTGGCGTAGGCCGACAGGTTGGTCTGGAGCCACGTATCCCCTTGAGCAACGGTCCCGTCGTGCATGTCGTGAAGTTGGTTGGGGATCACGAAGCAGAGCGTCGGGAGGGAGGCGAAGTTGGCCGCAGCGGGAAAGTACCCTGCGTAGGGCATGTTCACGCTTGCGGGCAGCTTGTTGATCGGCAGCGGAATCGTCGCGTCCTGCCAGTTCACCCACGGGTTGTGCTTGCGCTGGTAGGTGGAAGGCGCAGTGCCCGCACTCGCACTGTCGTAGCCGACCGACGGCATCGTCTCGGAGTATCCGCCGAAAGTGAAGCCGGCGTACAAGAGCTTGGCACCGAGGTTCGGCGCCGTGAATTGGCTGTGCGGGTAGACGGAGTCGTTGGTGACGCCCTGAGTCGAGCCGGAAAACAAGGCCACGTAGTTGGGCTGGCTGGGGTGCGTGATGCCGTTGCTGGCAGTCATCAGCGCCCCGCCCGCAGCCAGGGCGTTGATGTACGGAGCCGTCGTCACGCCGATGACCTCGGCGTAGGAGTGATTCTCCTCCATCACGATCACGACGTGGTCGGGGCGCGGAATGCCGGTGCCACTCGCGACTCCGGCGGTCAGTCCCAGGCAAGCGCACTCGAGCAGGCGATTTCGCATGAAGCGACGATACCGCGAGGCGTCCGCGGCGTGTTGTGCAATGACAGGCTCGTCACGCTCGAAATCTCGGCTGGCTGCATCTCGGGAGGTCGGCGGCACTCGGGAAGCCGCTGCTGCGCGCATCGATCATCACGTCCGTGGGTCGGCAAAGACGAACGCGGTCAGCGCACGACACCGAGCCCGCCGATCGGAAGTGCCTGACCCCATGGAACGAGTCAGGGCAAATCGAACAAACACACGTCGTGTTAGGGTGCTCGGGCTCTCCTGGCGCCTGGTTCTGACGGTTCTCGTTCGAAGGAGTCTGGACGTATGATTCGAAACGCGCTCGCGCTGATGGGTCTGTTGCTGCTGCCGTACCTGGCCCCGAGGCAGGAGACGGAATTGGACCCGCGACTCCAGGCGCTCAAGGAGCGCATCTCGGCCGCCTTGCCGACCTGGGTTCGCGACAGCGATCTCGCGCCGGCGTCGTTCGCCGCGTGGGATCTCATGCTCGCGGACGGAGGGCTCGCGCGCTGCTCGCTGTTCAAGGACGCAATGGGTGCCGACCCGGACGCGTTCATCAAGGGAATGCAACTGGCGAAACCGGGGGCCAAGCTGGTCGGAGAGCCCAAGACCATCAGGACACCCTCAGCCATCGAAGTTCAGTTGACGTTCGAGGCGCCCGGTGAGGGGTACGGGTTCGTGTGGTCGCAGGTGATCGGACTGCGCGGCAAGACCGCGCTCAGTCCGGCCCTGTTCTCGATGAATTTTTCGAAGAACCCGAATGCCAGCCTGGAGGACTTCGTCGCGGAGATGAAAGCCAAGAAGGCTCTCCTGGAGCCGGCCTATGCGGCCCACTTGAGGCACGCCTTCGGACTGCGCGTCTCCGTGAAGGACGACGTGGCCACCGTCGTGAGCGGGCCGTCCTTTCCAGTGCCCAAGGGTTGGAAGCCGGCCACGAAGCCCGCGACCGCGATGGACTGGACCGACGGCGCCGAGGCGAGCCTCACGCTGGATGTCGTTTCGACCCTGGAACACGGGGCGGACGCGCTCATCCTCGCCGCGACGGACAAGATGTCCGCCGTCACACCGGATCCGAAGGACAAGCACGACGTGACCTTCGTCGACGGCAAGCGCCTCGTCCGTCTCAAGATCATCGAGCAGGATGGGTATCTCTATTTGCTCGAAGCATCCGCTCCCGTTGCCGGCGACAAGACGAAGAGCGCCGCCTTCAAGGCGAGTATCGCGCCGACCTTCTCGCCACCGGTCGCGGCCGCTCCAAAGCCCACCACGAAGAAGCCCGAGAAGGGCGGGCAGAAGTAGCGCCGGAGTTTCCGGCCGCCTCGCCGGGACTCAGCCGGCGGCTGTGTCGCGGCGTGTAGGGAGACCTCGATTCCGTCTATGCTCGCCGCATGATCACGATTCTCGGTACAGGTCTCCTCGGGGCGGGATTCGCGCGTGGGTTGTGCAAGAAGGGCGAGTCCGTGCGCGTCTGGAACCGCACGCCCGACAAGGCCCGGGCGCTCGCGGCGATCGGCGCAGTGCCGATCGCGAACGCGCCCGATGCCGTGCGCGGAACCGACCGGGTGCATCTGGTCCTCTCCGACGACGACGCCGTGGACGGCGTGCTCGCCCTTGCCGCGCCGGGATTCGCGCGCGGGGCACTCGTCGTCGATCACTCGACGACGTCCACCGCCGGCGCACTCGCACGCACCGCGATGTGGGATGAGCGCGGCGTCCGCTATCAGCATGCACCGGTGTTCATGGGCCCGAGCAACGCGGCCGAGTCCACCGGCGTGATGCTGATCTCCGGCGAGCGCGAGAAGGTCCTGAGGCTGACACCGCTGCTCGCACCGATGACCGGGAGGCTGGTCGACCTCGGTCCGCGCGTCGACGCCGCGGCGGCATTCAAGCTGCTCGGCAACCTGTTCCTGATGGCGCTCTCGGCCGGATTCCTCGACGTGCTCGCGCTCGCGAAATCGATGGCGGTCGCGCCCGCGGAACTCGCGACGCTGTTCGAGCACTTCAACCCCGGCGCTTCGGTGCCGGCGCGGTTCAAGCGCATGATCGACGCCGATTATTCCAATCCCTCCTTCGAGCTGGCGATGGCTCGCAAGGACGCGCGGCTCATGCAGGCGGAAGCCGCGAGCGCGGGAGTCGCGCTCGAACTCCTGCCGGTCATCGCGGCCCGTATGGACCGCTTGCTCGCCGAGGGCCAGGGCCACGCGGACTGGACCGTGCTCGCCCGGGAATTCCTGGGTGGAGAAACCCCGCCACGCTAGGTGGTGTCGTCTGGCCCGTCCGCCCGTTCAGGGCGATGGAGACGCGTGGGCCTCCCGGATGTCAGGGCAGTCGAGCGATCCGGCGAGAGTGTCGGCCTACTTGAGCTTGCTCAGAGCGGCCTGGACAGGGGCCCAGTCGCGTTCGTCGCCGGTCTTTTCCTGCACGCCGACGAAGGCCACCTTGCCGGTCTTGTCGACGATGACCGTCGCGCGATGGCTGATGAACTTGGCCGGGTGCACGAGGCCGAACTTCGCGGACACCTCGAGGAGCGGGTCGGCCAGGAGGTCGTGTGTGATCTTCTTCGCGCTCTTCCAGGCCTTGTGCGACCAGGTCGAATCGCGGCTGATGCCGACGACCACGTCCGCGCCCTTCAGCACCATGTCGTGGCCGAGCTTGCAGTTCTCCTTCTCGCAGGTCGGGCTCCAGTCGAGCGGGTACCAGAGCAGCACGACGTTCTTGCCTTTGTGAGCGGAGAGCTTCCACTCCTTCTCGTCCTGGGTCTTGAGCGTGAAATCCGGTGCAATCGTTCCGACGTCGATGGGCATGGCTGTTCCTCTTTTTCGAGTGTGTCTCGGGCTTCGCGCGCAGTGTATCGCGCCCGCGGCGCGGCCGTCCACGCTTGACAACGCCCCTGCGATCGATGATGAACCGCACTGGTCCAGCGCATGACGAAACACGATTGGGAGCGTGACGTGGCTTTCGCCGTCGAGATCGCGGAGGCGGCCGGGGAGCGCGTGCTGGGCTTGCGGGCCAGCGAACGCTGGAAGGAGCCGGGCATGCTGGCCGACATCGGCGATCAGGCCGCCGACGGCTTCATTCAGGGCAGCCTTCGCGCTCGACTGCCCGACGACGGCATCCTGAGCGAGGAGACGGCCGACTCCGCGCGACGGCTCGGCATCGAGCGCGTGTGGATCGTCGACCCCCTCGACGGGACGCGCGAATACAGCCAGTTGCGCGAGGACTGGGCCGTTCACGTCGCGTTGACGCTGCGCGGGAGGTGCGTGCTCGGGGTGCTGGCATTGCCGGCGCGCAAGAGGACGATCTGGGGCATTTGCGCCGACGGGATGAAAGCGTACGGCCTGCGCGGGGAAGGCGCGCTGACGACGGGCGTTTCGCCGACGCCCGCGCGGCCGCGCATCGTCATGAGTCGTTCGCACACGCCGAACTGGATGCCGCGTTTCGCCGAGATCCTGGGTGCGGACCTGGTTCGCTCCGGCAGCGTCGGCAACAAGGTCGGCATGCTCCTGCTCGGCGAAGCGGACGTCTACGCGCATCGCAAGGGCCTGAACGAGTGGGACACCTGCGCGCCGGAGTGCGTCGCGCGCGCGCTGGGATGGAGCGTGTCGAACCTGCGCGGCGTCGAGATGAAGTACAACCAGCCCGATCCGCGGCTCGACGAATTCATGGTGTGCAAGCCGGCGATGCGCGAAGTCGTGCTCGCCGCGCTGCGTGAGTCGGGCGCCGTGAAGGACTGACTACTTCGCGGGCAAGGCCGCGACCTTCTTGCCCGCGAGGTAGATGCCGTCGGTTCGAATTTCGACGACGACGTCACCATCGAGTTCGACGCGGGTGTCCGCGCCGAAGAGCAGGCCCTGCTCCTCGACCGTCATCAGTGCCTCGTTCAGCGTCAGCGTCGTCTTCGAACTCGTGCCGCCCGCGCTGGTCTCGGTGACGTTGCGATAGCCGACCTTCACGTCGGGGGCAATCGTGATCCGTCCCTTCCACCGACTCGTATGGCACTCGAGCACGCTCTCCTTGCCGTCCTCGATGACCATCCTCGTGACGAAGGTCTTCGGCGGCGGAGATTCCGTTTCCACGGAGCATCCCAGCGGGAGAACCAGGCACAGAGCGAGCAGTGACTTCATGGGCGTCTTGTACGGGGCCGGGCACGCTTCCGCCACACTTGCCCTAGGAACGGCCAGGCTTGATCCTGCGACGCGGTGGCGGCTGGGATGGCGTCGTCCCGTCACGCTCCTCAGATGTTGATCCTCAGCGGCTTGATCGCGAGCGCGCCGAACAGCATCGAACCGATGAGGAACACGAGCAGGACGCCGCTCGTGCCGCTCGGTAGCCAGCCCAGGTCCGCATCGGGGTATTCGAACGCAATGCGGCGAAACGGAGAGTTCGACGGAAACGCGTCCTCGGCGGGCCACAGCCAACTCGACCAGAAGCTGCCCGTGCGCTCAGGCTGCATCCAACGTGGGGAGACGTCGCCCGCGTGGACACGTTTCGTGACATGCTCCTCGCCGCCGAGACGGAATTCGACGTCGTACGAGCCGGCGCGCGTCGCCACGAACTCCTGGAACGCGACGCCGTCGCTCGGAATACGCACGAGGGGCGAGACGGCGTGCAACCCTTCGGGGTAGGCGATCGTGAGTCCCGCGATCCGGCTCGCCGACTCGCGCTCGAACGACACGCGCCACGTCGTGCCCTGTCCGGCCAGCAAGCGCATTTCGCTCGAGTGTACGGGTATCGGATCGAACGCGTAGCGCACCACGCACTGCGCGATCACGAGCGTGAACGGGATCGCGAGCGGCACGAACGGCAGCAGGTTCTGCGTCAAATACCGCAGGTTGGCCCACAACGTCCGGCCAACGGCGCGAAAGAAGAGCCGGGGATCGTCCGCGTAGAGTCGTATCTCGATCAGGTGCGCCTTGATCCTGTCCTTGACACGCGCGATCGCCTTCTGATTCGACAGATGCTTGAACGCGACGAGCGCGAGCACGCCGAACACGGCCGAAGCGAGGACGAGCGCGGGCCCGCGTCCGAATTTGTCCAGCGGCCAGAGCAGCACGTCGAAGACGGCGGTGACCACGTGGTTCAGGGCGTTCATGGGAGGGCGCGCGAGAGCTTCGCACGCTCCGCGCGGGCGTTCCAGCGATCAGGAGATGTAGCCGAGACCCTTCAGCTTCTCGGTGATCTGTGCGTCGCTCTGCGCGCCTTCGAACTGTGCGAGCTCCTTCTCGAGCACGTGGACGATGAACTCCTCGTGGCTCGCGTAGCCCGCGACCGCCGCGATCTTCTTGATGCGCTCGAGGAGGTCCTTGTCGATCTTGATCTTGTTTCCGCCGCCGAACATGGGTGTTCCTATTCGAGGACCGGAGCGCCGTGCATGCCGGGCTCGGGTCGTATGCCGTATCTCTGGAGGATTTCGACCGTGAGGTCTTCGAGCGCGTGTCGACCGTCACGCACCGCCCTGTTCGAGAGCAACAGGCCGGGCACGACCTCGGGCGCCATCAGGTGGCTGCCGTTGAACGTCCCGCCCAGGTTGTCCTCGAGCACCGCGTGCGGAATGCGACCGAGCGAACTCTCGTCCGAATTGCCGTAGTTCACATCGTATCCGACGAGCAGGTCCGGCGCTTCCGCGACGCGTGGCCCGCTGTAGATTTGCGCGGCTGGATCGCAGCGCACGACCACGCGACGATCGCCGTCACGAAGTGCCTCGAGCTCGCGCGCGATCCTCGCGAGCAGCGCGTCGGCTTCGGACCCGGGCTTCACGATTCCCGACTCGTCCTCCGGCGTATGGGGGTCGTCGCGCTCGCGACCGACCCGATTCAGGTAGAGGCCGTTGAATCCGACCCCGTACGCGACGGTTTTGGACCAATCGACGTTCCCGCTCGCGATGTCGACCTGCCGATGATTCGCGTCGTCGCGAGCGAGTTCCTTCGCCTTCCCGGGCTTCAGCACCAGGTAGCCGTTGTCGCACAGCCACGTGTTGAGCGAAAACTTGCGCCGGTACGAAGCGAATCCGTGGTCGCTCATGACGACGAGCGTCGTGTCCTCGGGCAGTTTCGATCGCAGGTCGCCGATGACGGGATCCATCCGCAGGTACAGGTCGGCGATGACGTCGCGCCACGTGCTGCCCGACCGACCGCTCCAAGCCGCGGAATCCCGCGCGGCGAAGGCGACGTCGTGCGCGGGATGCTCGGCATCGGCGTGGCGCCACATCATGTGCCCGCACAGGTCGATTCCCGAGAAGTAGAAGAACAGGAATCCGCCGTCCTTCTCGGCCAGGTAGCGCGCAATCGCGTAGTCCATCATGCGCACGCCCTCGTCGTGGACGAGCGCGGACTGCTGCATGAACTCCTCGTCGGTGATCACGTGCTCCTTCAAGGCGTTCACGTCCTCGGGCATGCCCTGCGTGTAGTAGACGCCGATCGCGCGCGCGACCTCGGCGCTGGCTTTCTTCGGCGCGGACACGGGCTCGACCGGGTCGATCGGATCGATGTTGATCGCGGACGCGTACAGCTCGACCGAAGGCGAGAGCGAACGCAGGTGGAAGCGCACGGTACCGCCGACGCTCGACAGACCTGCGCCGAGGAACGAAAACGACACGCGCACGAAGTCGCTCCATTGTCCCGGCTCGAGCACGATCGCCCGCCCGCCGATCTCGACCGTCGCCGCGTTCGCCGACCGATCGACGAAGATCTTCATCGGCAGCGTTTCCTTCGCAGCGTCCTTCTTGAACGGGTTCTCGGGCCCGACGAGCGCGGTATCGATGCGGCCTTCCCACTCGCGGATCGGGACGATCTTCTTTTCGCCGAGCGCGTCGCTGGGCGGATTCGTGGTCCACAGGGTGCACTGGCCGTAGGCCGAATCGATCGCGGGCGTCATCATCCCCGAGAAGGAAACGCCGTGCGCCGGCTCCACCGGGAAGTTTGCGGGCATGCGCCAGATGAACGCCGGCACGTTGTGATCGGCGAGGATCCGCCAGAACGCCTTGCCACTGCGATTCGACTCGGATCCGCCGCCGATCGGGAATTGCCAGCCGGCGACGAACGGAATCGTCGAGCCTTCGGTCACCTTCGACGTCGCCACGATCGGCGCGCGCGTGACGGGGTCACGGTGGATGAAGTCGAAGATGCCGTGTCCGCCCGGATCGAGTCCGGTGATGAACGTCGACCACGCGACCGGCGACTGCGGCGGGGTCGTCGTGGCGAGTTCGTTCAACCCGCCTTCCTCGACCAGCCGACGGAAATTGGGCGTGCGATCCGGGTACTTCGCGATCACTTCACGCAGCACGTCGGGGTCCATGCCGTCGATGCCGAGCACGACGACGCGCGGGTACTTCGTCTTGCCGGGCGACACGACATCGGACAGGGGGGTGCGCTTCTTCGCCGGCACGGCGGGGATCAGGAACACCGCCAGCAGTGCCAGGGCGGGATACACGGCCCAACGCGGAATCCTCATGCGTGCGCCTTCACGTTCGGTGACTTCGTCCGGGGCGAAGCCGCATCGCTGAAGAGCGACCGGCCTTGCATGTAGCGCGGAACGTCGATGCCGAACGATTCGAGCACCGTCGGCGCTACGTCGGAGAGCGCGGGATCGTCCGTGGCGATCTTGCGGTCGCAGAAGAACACGCCCGGGACGAGCCTGGGATCGACACAGTGGTCGCCGGACCAGCTCTTCAAGTTGTCGCTGAAGACCTCGCGCGTCACGGAACCGGTCGCGCACTCCCACGAATGGCGGTAGCCCTTTTCGTACCCGATCAGGATCTCGGGCGCAGCGTCGGCGTACGGGCCGTCGTGGATCTCGTGCGTGAGGAATGCTTCTCGAATGACACGCGTGCCCGTCTTCGGATCGACGAGCGCTTCGAGTTTCGCCTTGATCTCGTGGCACAGCGCGGACAGCTCACCGGCCTCGACGACGCCCTCTTTCTCGCGTCCCTTGCGGTTCACGAAGAGGCCCGTGAGGCCGAGCGTGAAGGCTCTCGTCTTCGACCAATCGACGTGCGCGAACCAATCCCCCGACGTGTCGTGACCGGGTTGGAGCACGAGATAGCCGTTCTCGTGCAGCCAGGTGTTCAGGTTGACGCCGCGCCGGAAGTCGGTGAAGCCGTGATCGCTGATCACCATCAGCATCGTGTTCGGATCACCTTCGAGCTTCGCGCGCAGCTCCCCCACGAGACCATCCATCCTGGCGTACATGTCCGGAATCACGTTGCGCCAGCGCTCGAACTCCTTGTCCGCGTTCGCCGGATGCGTCGCGTCGAGCGTGCGATAGAACATGTGGCTGATGCGGTCGCTCGTGTCGAACACGACGGTGACGAAGCCGTTGCGCGTCTTGTCGAGCGCGTCCCAGAGCTGTTTCTTGCGCTCCTCGAAGTAGAGCCACGCCTGGGAGAGAAACGCTTCCTCGTCGATCACGCGTTCGTTCAACGCCCACGTGTCCTCCGCCAGACCCAGCGTCGCGAATGGCCCCAGCGTCTTCGCCAGGTAGATCGAATACACGAACGGATGGCTGATCGGCATCGCCGGATCGTTCGGGTCGATGTTGACGGGCGTCGCGTACAGATCGAACTCGTCTCCGTCCCACGCTCGAACGTAGAAGCGCACGATGCCTTGCACGCCGTCGAATTTCGCGACGAGCCACGGCGTGTACTCCTTGACGCCGACCTCGACGGTCTCGTCTCCGAGCGTGATCCGCACCTTTTGGCGCGCGCCATCGAGTTCGACCTTGAACGGCGCCTTCAAGGGATGTCCGTCGCGTCCGCGCGGCCCCGTCAGGTTCGATTCGACGACGCCCTTGCGCACGACGATCTGGAACTGCTGTCCGCCGATGTGCGCGCCCGTCGGCCGCTCACGCGTCGAATAGAACGAGAACGAACCCTGCGTCCCCTGCAGATCGGGCACGCACATCCCCGACAACAGGGTTCCGTTTTCGAACGGCTGCGGCGGAAACGTGATCGGCACGCGGATGATCGAGGACCACACGCGCGAGCGGCCGAGCAACTTCCAGAACGGCTGACTCTTCTGCAGCGACCGGAACGAGGGACGCGTGCCGAAGGGGATCTCGGCGAAACCGAGGTTCAACGTGCGCGGCACCGTGCGGATGTCGGACGAACTCAACATCGGCGCGTAAGAGCACGGATCGCGCGTCAAGAAGTCGTAGATGTTGTGCCGAGACGCGTCGACACCCGTCGCGAACGTCGACCAGGCCACGGGAGAGATCGACGGACACGCGGTGCGCAGTGAATGGAAGCAACCGTCCGTCGCGAGCTTCGAGAGGTTCGGCAGACGGCCTTCGCTCATGTACTTCCGAGCGAGTCCGGGATCGAATCCGTCGAGACCCAGGACGATCACGCGCTTCGCTCGCGACGGCCCGCGCTTCACCGGCGTCAGCGCCCGGCCGAGCGCTTTGATCGGCCACGCGATCACCATCACGATCGAGAGGAGGAAGGTCCCGATCAGGACGAGCCCCGCGCCCACGACCGAGATGCCCGCACCCGGCCCGATGTAGGCCATGGCCGGGGTCGCGCCGACGCAGGCGACCAGCGCCACGGCGAGGAATCGTCGGAAGGGAGTCATGCGCACGGGGTCGAGGGATGGTCCGTAGTCCGCGAGGAGCGGGCGCGGTATCGGAGATCCTCCTCCCTGGATCAGGAACGTGGATTCTATCGTCCGGACCCCCTCCGACCCTGAGCGCCCCGGGCCCACGCGGGCCTGGCGCGACCGATTTCCGCGATTCCCTTCGGGTTCGGACGCGCCTGACGCTGTCCAGGACGCGGAGCGTGTCCCGAGTCCGAGCCACCCCCCCTCGAACACCTGCGTGACCCACCTCGGAATGCCGGAGTTCCGCGCTCTGTTCGAGGCGGAGCGGGACCGCCTCATGCGGTTCCTCTGTCACCTGACCGGCAACGCCAGCGATGCCGAGGACCTCGTGCAGGACACGTTCATCGCCGTGTGGCGCAAGCGCGACCAGTTCGAAGGCCGCGGGAGCGCGGCGGGTTATCTCCGACGCACAGCCTTCCATCTCTTCTTGAACGCTCGACAGAAACAGGACCGCCGCGAAGCGCTCGCGCCGACCTCGCACGAGGAACCGGCGTGCACGCCTGTCGCCGACATCGACGATCGCGAGGCTCGCGAAGTCCTCGTGGAGCGGGTGCGCTCCGCCGTCGACGCGCTTCCCGAGGGTCCGCGTGAAGCCTTCATCCTGTTCCGTTTCGAAGGTCATTCTTGCGCCGAGATCGCGGAGATCACGGGCACACCCAAGAAGACGGTCGAATCGCGCCTCGCCCGCGCCATCCAGATCCTGAGCGAACGCCTGAAGCGCCACGCGCCGGAGTTCTCGGCCGAATGAAGCCCATCGAGGACCTCTCGACGTTCGATCGGATGCGACGCTTCGCCGCGGCGGAGATGTCGTCCGAGGAGCGCGCTCGCTTCGAGGCCGAACTGGAGCGCGATCCGGATCTCGCCCGGCTGGCGGCGGATTTCGAACTGGTGTGGAGCGCGACGGCGGGCGCACTGCTCCCGCCGTTCGAGAGCCGCACGCGGTTCGAAGAGATCATCGCTCGTGTCGGGCCGGAGGAATCCCGCCTTCACCGTTGGCGCCGTCGCGCGGCGGCCGCGGCCGTGGTCCTCGCGGCCGCGACGATGGCCTGGTCCGTGTGGCGGCGCACCGTCGTTCCTGCGGAAACGGTGGTCGAATTGCACGCGATTCCCTGGCCGGGGAACACGTCGACGCCTGCGCGACCCGCCAGCGTTCCTGCCGTTCTCGCGAACTGGTCCCCCGTCCAGGACGGCCAGATCCGTTGGCTCGAATCGCTGGACGAAGCGCGCGCGGTGAGCGCGGCCGTGTCGCGCCCCGTGTTCGTGTACGGCTACGTCGAGGAATGCCCGATCTGCCAGGGCTTCCAGCGCAACGAATTCCAGGACCCGAAGATCCAGGCACTCGTCGAGCAGGCGGTGCCTGTACGCATCGACTTGATGAAGCTCGAACAGGAAGAGATGCAGGTCCTGTACGCGCGACGCTACCCGCTGCTCGAGATGCAGAACGAACGCGGAGAGATCCTGCACACGTTCCCGGGGACGTTTGCCGACGTCGACATGCGCGCCGAACTCGCACGCGCCGTCAGCGGCCTCGCGGGCTTGAACTGGAGGCTCGTGCACGACCTCGCGACCGCGTTCGTGAATGCGTCCTCGGCCGAGGAGCACGGACGTCTCGGCGAGGCCTCGAGTGCGTTCGAGAAGCTCGCCTCGACGCAGGAACTGCCGCAGTTCGCCGCGGCCGGTCGCGCCGGGATCTCGCGCCTCTCGACGGCGGTCCGGGGTCTCCTGGAGACGGCTCGAGCGGAGTCCACTCGCGATTCGAGGGCCGCGCTCGATCGTTTCTCCTCCGCAGTCGACCGCTTCGACGGGACGCCGTATGCAGCGGACCTGCGCGCCGTGCTGGACGCCTGGAGCGCGAACGGGAAGTTCCCGACGCTCTCAGTGCACCCGTAGCGCAGGTTTCCGGCGGGATTTCACGGGCGTATTTCGCGCGAGGACTGTCTGCGTTCACGTCCATGGATCGAAGAGAAGAGGAGTATCCCCATGAAGACGTTGATCGTGTTCTCGTTCCTCGTCGCTCTGGCGGCGCCCGTTTTCGCACGCGAGGCCTTCAAGGGCTTCCAGTGCACGAACGAGTGTCCGCTGGCGCAGACCGCCAATTC
The DNA here is from genome assembly GCA_044228955.1 of Planctomycetota bacterium. Taxonomy (GTDB): domain Bacteria; phylum Planctomycetota; class UBA1135; order UBA1135; genus JAEUIA01. The sequence goes on from JBGATY010000048.1 coordinate 14,805, forward strand.
GCATCGCGCGAACGGCACGGAAGCCCTGGCCGCGTCGACCGCGGTCCGAGCCGAAGTCGTCGCTCGCATCGAAGGCAACCTGGCGAAGATCTGAGGCGCGCGAACACACCTTCGGGACCGGCGTCGTGCGTAGCGAGGCGACGTCGGTCCCCCTCTCGACCCGAACTGGAGTGGTTCCCATGCAGTCGATGAAATCGGTCTCGTCTCGTCGTTGGATCGCGATTCCCGCGTTGTTGCTCACGGCCGCGTTCGCGTCGGGTCAGGGACTCGACGAGGCCCTTAACGCCTTGAAGGCCGGCGAGTGGAAGCGTGCGAGCGAGATCGCGGGCACGGTGAAGGCGGATTCCACGGAGTTCGCCAAGGCTCAGTACGTCCGCGGCGAGGCCTGCCTCGTGCTCGGCGAATCAGAACTCGCCGCGGCCAGCTTCCGGCGCGTGCTCGAGAGGAATGCGAACGCGACGCCCGCGCTCATCGGCCTCGGTCGAGCGCTCGCCGCGGCGGCGCAATACGAGGAGGCCGAGGAAACGCTCGGCAAGGCGTTGAAGCTCGACGCGAAGGACCCGCTCACGCTGCTCGCCATCGGGACCACGCACCTCGCGATGAAGAAAACGAGGGAGGCCAAGGCCGAGATCGGCGCCGCCTACGAACTCGATCCGAAGAATCCGCTCGTAGTGCGCGGCTGGTGCGAGTGGTTGTTCGCCGAGAACGACAACGCCAGGGCGCTGAAGGTCGCGATGGACCTCGGGAAATCGCAGCCGAAGCACCCGCTCGGCCCGTTCCTCGAAGGCCTCGCCCTCGAGCGCGACGGCAAGGACAGCAAGGCGATCGCGGCATACGAAGAGGCCTTGAAGCGCGATGCGAACTTCCTCGACGCGCACAAGAACCTGGCGATCCTGTGCCACACGAAAAACCCCATGTACACGGACACGGTGCGGTCGGAGAAGGCGCTCACACACTACGAGCGCTACTTCGCGCTCGGCGGCCGGGACCCCGAACTCGAAGAGGCGTACCGGCAGTTCAAGGGCTTCTACGACGACTACATGAAGCCCAAGAAATGACGCTCAGCGGCACACGAGCCCGCGCGACGCCAGGTAGCCGGTGATCTTCGCCACCGACTCCTCGACGCTCTCGCGGCCCGTGTGCACGACGATCTCGGGAGCGAGCGGCGGCTCGTACGGATCGTCCACGCCGGTCATGAGCGGCACGAGTCGAGCGCGCGCCTTGGCGTAGAGGCCCTTCACGTCGCGCTTCTCGACGACCTCGAGCGGCGCGTCGACGTACACCTCCACGAAAGGCGCACTCGCCTTGGAGCGCACCTCGTCACGAATCGCGCGGTAGGGGGAAATCGCCGCGGTGATCGCGCACACACCGTGCTTCGCGAGCAGGTTGGCGACGAATCCGATGCGGCGGATGTTCGTGTCGCGGTCCTCCTTCGAGAAGCCGAGGCCCTTGGACAGGTTCTCGCGCACTTCGTCGCCGTCGAGGATCTCGACCGCGACGCCACGCTGTGCGAGATGCGCGCCGATCCGCCCTGCCAGCGTGCTCTTGCCCGCACCCGACAAGCCCGTGAACCAGAGGACGAAGCCTTTCTCGTTCATGGCGCTAGCGCAGCTTGCCCTCGAGGTACGGCACCTCGAAGCACTTCTCGTGCATGATCGGACCGTGGCCGAAGTAGCCGCTCTCGCCGAACAGCTCTCCATGGTCGGACGTGACGATCACGTGCGTGTTCTTCGGCAGCATGTCCCACAGCTCGGCGAAGACGCCGTCGAGATAGCGCACCGTCTCGACCTGGCGCTCCTTCAATTGATCGAGCTTCGCCTGATCGAAGAACAATGGCGCGTCCTTCGTCGCGATCAAGTTGCCTTGGGTGTCGATCTGGCTGTCGAGCGACTTGAACACGCCGTTCACGCCGCTGATGCGCGGCCACATCGAGCTGTCTTCGTCGGGCTTCGCGTACGGATAGTGGGTCTCCCCGACGTTGAGCAGGTAGAACGACGGCCGGTTCGACTCGAACTTCATGGTGGGCAGCATCGACCGCATGTCGTTGTGCTTGTCCATCAACAGGAAGCTGTCGAAGTCGCGGTTGACACCCGTCTTCGGATTCAGCACCGGCAGGCTCACGCGCGCGTGCGTCGAATAGCCGAGCGTGTTGCGCAGGAAACCCGGCAACCACAGCCCCGGAACCATCTTCGCGAACTCGACGTCCTTCGCTCCGAGGCGCTTGTTGTAGTTGTAGAAGTCCTCCTTGTAGTACTCGGACGCGTACACGTTCGGCGGACTCGAGTGCGGCAACAGGCCGGTGAGCAGGTTGTAGTGCGAGGGCCCCGTCCAGCTCGCGTAGCTCCAGCGTTTCTCGACCGCGCCGAGTTTCAGGATCGTCTTCGGCGCCGCCTGCATGAACGTGTCGAAGCGGCACGAATCGAGCGTGATCACGACGAGGTTGTTCTCCCCCTTCGGGTCCGGCCGCGGCCCCGCGCCGAGCGGACGCGGGAGCGGGCGCGGCGCGTTCGCCGGCGCGGCGCTTTTCTTCAGGAAGTCGAGGAGACCCATCGCGCGGCTCGGTTCACCATCTCGTTCATGCGTGTCCTGCTCGAGCAGGGGTCGAGAAGATACTCGGCGGCTCGGCGTGGAGTACACTTCGAGTTCGAAGGTCTACCGTGAAAACCCCTGCGAATCCCATGCGCCAACTCCCCCTCCTCCTCACCGCCGTGCTGATCGCCGTCACCCTGCCCCTTGCGTTCGTGAGCTGCGGGGAGAGCGATCCGAAGGTTCTGACGGATGCCGCCACGGAGGCGATCCAAGGGCGCGACTTCAAGGCGGGCCTGGCGGGCTTCGAGAGCGCGCTGACGCACATGGATGCCGGCCATTCGCAGTACATGCGCGCTGCGCTGGGCCGCTGCGTCGCGCTCGCCCACGTCGATGCCGCGCGGGGCAAGGACGAGTTCCTGAAGCTCGCGAACGCGGAGAAGTCGCGCCTCGCCCCGGCCGACGTGCACTTCGTCGTCAGCGAGTACGTCAAGGAACGCCAGTTCGGTCTCGCTGCCGACATCATGGCAGGGGCGCAGGCGATCTTCCCGAAGTCGAAGGAACTCCAGGAGATCGGCAATCATGTCGCGGATGCCGCGCTGAAGGCCGGCGACAAGGCCGCAACGTCCCGACTCGAAGGTCTCGGCTACGTCGGCACGGGCAAGTAGCCGTTCGGAAGCGGGGCTCAAGGCGCGAGCTTCACGCGCACCGCGAACGCGAGCGCAGGGTCACCCGACAGGGCCGTCTTCGACAGCGTGCCGAGTTCCGCCTTGGGCAGGCCGCGGAACACTTCCTTGTCGTTCAGCTTGACGACGACTTCCTTCCTCAAGTCGACGAGCCGTTCGTCGAGCAGCACTTCGAGGCCCTTCGCGTCGCGGTCGCACGACACCAGGACCTCGTTCTTCGCCTTGTCGACGTCCGCGACCACGAGCGCGCCGATCGCGGGGCGATCCCACCACAGCCAATAGAACTGGCGCTTCCACGCGAGCGATGGCTGCCACACGACTCGTGTCGGCCGCGTGTCGCGCACCCGTTTCTCGATCTTCTCGAGGAGCGCGCCCATGCCGCCCGGCGCCTCCTCGTGCTGGCGATTGGGCACTTCCCAGTACTCGTGCACGAACCCGCCCCAGCGCTTCTGGGCCTCGAGCAGCTTCTGCGCGCCGACACGATTCGTGTCCGGCGTCACGCGCGGGTCGTCGTCGCTCTGGTAGATCACGATGGGGACGTTGCGCAGGTTCGGCACGACTCCGGGCGCGATGTCCGTCGCCTTCCCGTCGCTCCCGAGGATGGGTGTCGGAGCGCCCGCGGATGGCGCCAGCGCCGCGACGCGATCGGCGTGGTGAGCGCCCAGCGTCCACGTCCCGTAGCCGCCCATGGAGTGCCCGGAGAAATAGACGTGATCCGGGTCGACTTTCCACGTCCGCAATGCGGCTTCGACGAGCTGCACGACGAATTCCTCGGTGCCCGAATCCGTCCAGCCGTGCTCGGTCTTCTCCAGCACTTCTGGACAGATCATCAGCCAGTCGCGCTTGCTCGCCGCTCCCGCGTAGGCCCCTTGCGCGGTCGTCGCGTCTCCCGAACCGGCCCCGCCGCCGTGCAAGGCGATCAAGAGCCCCTTCGGATTGCCCGTCTCGCCGCCGACGATGAACAGGCCGCGCTTCTCTTTCTCGAACCACCAGTCGCTGCCGCTCTTCTTGTCGAGCTTGCGACCCTTCTTCGCGACGTCCATCAACCTCTGCGTCCAGTCCTTCACGTCCTTCGGTGCAGCGAGCGGCACGAGTTCGAGCTCCCGGATGCGCGCCTCGAGCTCGTCGAACTTGATCCCGAAGCGCGGCAGCGCGAACAGCGCCTCGACGGTCGCCTTGGGATCCTTGGGTGCGGACTTCTGTTCCAGCGGGCAGCAGAACGAAGCAAGCAGGGCGAGATCGACGAGGAGCATGGGGATTTCTCCGTGGTACGCGCGGGAGAACACCATAGTCGTTGACGTCGCGCCGCGCACTTCGAACGATTCGGACATGAAGTCCCTCGCGCTGCTCCTCCTTTTCGCGTGCGCTTCCTGCCGTTCGACTGGCGGCGGCGACACCACGAGTTCCATCGAGTCGATCGTTCGCGCCCAGGAGGCGGCCTGGAACCGCGGCGACATCGAGGGCTTCATGAGCGCGGGCTACATGCGCTCCGCCGACCTGACGTTCTTCTCCGGTGGATCCGTGACGCACGGTTTCGAGCCGGTCCTGGCCCGCTACACCAAGCGGTACAAGGCCGAGGGCAAGGAGATGGGTCGGCTCGCCTTCACGGCTCTCGAGGTCGTCCCACTGGCCGGCGAGTGCGCGCTCGCTCGCGGTCGCTGGGACCTCGACTTCGCGAAGGAGAAGGACGTCGGAGGTCTGTTCTCGCTCGTCTTCAAACGCACGGGCGACGGCTGGCGCATCGTGCACGATCACACGAGCGTCGACGGCTGAGCGCCTACTTCTGATCGGCCATGTAGCCGACGTTGGGCTTCTTCAGCGCGTAGTTCTCGAGATCCTTGACCAGGTAGTCGTACGCCTCGTCGACCGAGTCCGTGCGGAAGAACAGGTTCACGTCCTCGGGCGAGATCGTGCCGTACTTCACCATCGGCTCGAGGTTCAGGATCTCGTTCCAGTATTCCGTGCCGAACAGGACGATCGGCAAGTGCTTCTTGATCTTGAGGGTCTGCACGAGCGTCACGACTTCCATGAATTCGTCGAACGTGCCGAATCCGCCCGGCATCACGACCATCGCCTTGGCGAGGTAGCTGAACCAGAACTTGCGCATGAAGAAGTAGTGGAACTCGAAGGCGAGGCGGCGCGTGATGTACGGGTTGTCTTGCTGCTCGAACGGCAACGAGATGTTGAGGCCGATGTTCTCGCCCTTCGCCTCGGAGGCGCCCTTGTTCGCGGCCTCCATGATCCCGGGGCCGCCGCCCGAACACACGACGAAACGTCGGTCGGTGCCGGACAGGCTCTTCGACCACAGGGTCAAGCGCCGAGCGAGCTCGCGCGTGTCCTCGTAGTAGCGCGACATCTTCAGGCGCATCTCGGCGCGCTCGACGTCCTTCTTCGTCTTCTTCGCTTCGGCCACCTCGATGAGCGCGACCTCGCGTGAAGGAATGCGCGCGGAGCCGAAGAACACGATCGTGTCCTTCACCCGCAGCTCCTCGAAGCGTGACTGCGGTTCGACGTACTCGGAGATGATGCGGAGGATGCGGGCCTCGGGGCTCGCGAGGAAGCTCTCGTTCTTGTACGCCTTGACGGCGCGGAAGCGGCTCTCGGTCATGGACGCCTGACGTTTCTGGCGAAGGGAGGAGGGACTTTGGCTCATCGGCCGGCGAGCCACATCCGCTCACGCGCCACGAGGGGCGGGAATCCTAGCCTTCGCATTCCTGGGACGTACCGGCACAGGCACCGGCTCGGACGGTGCCGGCCTCGAGACATCGGCTTACGCAACTATTGCCGGGCCTGGGTCAGTCGTCCTTTTCGCCCTTTTTCAGCTTCTTCCGAGCCTCGTCGAAGAGGTCGTCGAGGCGCGCCTTCTTGCCGCGTTCCTCCTGCAGCGCGTTTTCGAGCTTTTCCGCTCCACTCTGGGTGCGTCCGCTCACTTTCTGTTGAGCTGACGCCCATTTGTCGCCGCCCGCGCTGGTTTCGGACTGTTCGGTACGCAACACGCGCGACGTCAACACGTCGACGGTCAGCTTCGCGGAACAGCACGGACAGGTCACATCGATTTGCTTGGCAGTCATGCACTCACCTCCATCGTTCGCGACAGGGAGACGTATACGAGTTTCCGGAACTTTGCGCGACGTTTCCGCGTCCCAGACTCGTTCTCACTCCTGTCGTGGCCGGTATCCGTAACTCCCGACGGACCGCCCTCTAGATCCGACGAAAGCCGCTCGCCATGAGAACCCAAG
>JBGATY010000049.1:0-21220 GCA_044228955.1 Planctomycetota bacterium
GCCCACAACGCGTGGATGCCCTCGGTGCCCACGTCGAGACGCAGTCCCGGCGATCCAGCGACGGGGAGGCGCGTGACGTCGACGTGCGCTCCGACCCACTCGATCCTGAGAGCGGCGCGTTCCCCGTTCGGCAGATCCGCGGCCAGGACGCTGCGCACGATCTCGTCCGCGCGCGGTCCGGTGATCTCGATCGGAGCGTGTTCCGCGGTCGCGTCCGCGATCTTCACCTTCTCGGAGAACAGGTACGTGTCGAGGGCCTTGGCGAACTCGTTCGCGCGCCCGGGCTGCGTGGAGATCGAGTAGCGCGCGCCGTCGAAGGCGAGGTCGAAATCGAAGAGCACCTTGCCCTTCGAGGACAAGAGCAGGTTGCGCTGCGACTTGCCGCTCTCGAGTTTCTTCACGTCGTTCGCGAGCAGCCGGTGCAGGAACACGGTCGCGTCGGGCCCCTCGACGCGCAGAGCGCCGCGATCCGAGACGTCGAAGAGCACGGCGGATTCGAGCGCCGCGGCGTACTCGGCGGGCACGTCTCCGAACGTCAGGAGCGTGGCGTCGTCGCCGGCGTACTGTGCGCCGTTTTTCTTCAGCAATGTGTGCAGCGGAGAGTCGTGCATGGGTCGACCGGGCTTCCGAGAGTATCCGATCGAGAGGTCTTCTCAGTGCACTGCCCGCGCGTTCTTGAACAGCCTCACCAAAGGGGTCACACTGACCTGGAACGCGCACATGCACCGCAACACCGATCGACGTTTCCGCACCGCGGCCGCGGTGACTTTCGCGATCCTCGCCACCCTCACGGGGTGCGGCTTCGAACCCGCGCCGGGCTCGCTCGCCTACTCGTTGTCGTCCGCGACGCTCGAGGCGACGAAGGACGCCCCTGAAGCGCGGACGGCGATCGAGCGCAGTCTCGGGGCGGTCTTCGGCACTCCGGCCGAACCGCGGTACGCACCGAGCGAGGTCTGGCCCATGGGGGTCGACGTCGATCACCCGTCGATCGAGTCCTATCCCACGCTGGCGCGATCCGCCGAGGTGTACCGGCGCGAGTGCCTCCACTGCCACGGAGTCGAAGGCGGCGGTGACGGACCGAGCGCGTTCGGACTCTCGCCCAAACCGCGCGATTTCCGTCTCGGAATCTTCAAGTACACGGCGTTGAAGGACCAATCGCGTCCGCGGCGCGCCGACATCCTGCGCACGCTCTCGCAGGGCGTGATGGGCACGTCGATGCCCAACTTCCAGCGCCTCTCCTCGGGGGAACTCGAGGGTCTCGTCGACTACGTCCGGTTCCTCAGCGTGCGCGGCGAAGTCGAATCCGTCCTCGTCGCGACGTGGAAGGAAGAGGGGGCGCTCGGGGACGAAGCCGTCCTCGAGGCGACGAAGCTCGTGTGGAGCCGCTGGCAGCGCGCCGACTCGAAGCTCGTCGTGTTCGACGGCGAGGTGCCGCCCTCCACGCCGGAGCGCATCGCGCGCGGCGACGCTCTGTTCCACGATCCGCTGAAGGCCAACTGCGCGAGCTGCCACGGTGCGAACGGAGCCGGCGACGGGCCCGCGGCCTGGAAGATCGGCGTCGACGGCAAGCGCGAGCCGGCGTTCGTCGACGCCTGGGGTCAGCCCATCCGGCCGCGCGACCTGCGCGAAGGCCTGTTGCGGGGGGGGGCGAGACCCATCGACGTGTACCGCCGCATCTACGCCGGCATTCCGGGCGGCCCGATGCCGGCGCTGGGCGAGGCGCGGGACAGGGACGGCCGGCCACTGATCACCAGTGACGAGATCTGGTGCCTGGTGCACTACGTGCGTTCGCTCTCTCAGAAGAACGAGGAACCGTGATGCGCGCGCTCACCGCGCTCCTCCTCCTCGCGCTCGTCGCGGGAGTCGTGTGGAGCTTCGCGGTGGCGCCCGAGCGCGGCTGGTGGATGCCGACGGCCGCGTCGAGCGTCGGTCCAGAGGTCGATCGACTGTTCAACTGGATCACGGCGCTGCTCGCGGTCGCGTTCGTCTTGGTCGTCGCCTGGCTCGCCTGGCTCGTGTGGCGCGGCTCGAGGCCCGTGCGGGAGCCGGCCGCGAGCGTGCACGGCAACGCGCGTCTCGAGATCGCGTGGACGCTCGTCACGGGCGGGATCCTGCTCACGCTGGCCCTGGCCCAATTGTCGCTGTGGCGCGCGATGCAGTCCGCCCGCGCCGGCGGCGACGCGCCGCTCGCGCGCGTGATGGCCGCGCAGTTCGAATGGCGCTTCCGCTACCCCGGAGTCGACGGACGCTTCGACACCGCGGACGACTTCGAGACGCCGTATCGCCTCGTCGTGCCCGTGAACGAGCGCGTCACGCTCGAGTTGCATTCGCGCGACGTCATCCACGGGTTCTTCGTGCCTGCGTTTCGCTTGAAACAGGACGTGTTGCCCGGATCCGCTCTCAGGACGTGGTTCGAGGCGAGCACAGTCGGGGAGTTCGACCTCGTGTGCACGCAACTGTGCGGTTCTGGTCACTACCGCATGGCCGGCAAGGTGCAGGTCTTGTCGCGCGCGGACTTCGACGCCTGGAACGAGCGCATGCGGCGCGAGTGGGCGACGAACGGCAAGGAGAAGCCGTGAGCGAACGGCGCACGCTGCTCGCGCGCATCTACTCGATCGATCACGAGACGATCGGCAAGCAGTACCTGTTCACGAGCCTCGCCATGCTCGTCGTCGGCGGGTTGATGGCGCTCGCGATGCGCTGGCAGCTCGCGTGGCCGTGGACCGAGATGCCGGTCGTCGGCAGCCTGCTCTTTCCGCGCACTGGCCGCGTGATCAGCCCCGATTTCTACGCGGTGCTGTTCACGATGCACGGCACGATCATGATCTTCTTCGTGATCATCCCGCTCGCGCTCGGCGCCTTCGGGAACCTGCTCGTCCCGGCGATGATCGGAGCGCGCGAGATGGCGTTTCCGCGGCTGAATCGCGCCAGCTACTGGTTGACCCTGCCGGCCATCGCCTGCCTGCTCGCGGGCTTCTTCGTCGAGGGCGGGGCGGCCTCGGCGGGATGGACAGGCTACGCGCCGCTCGCAACGGTCGCATCGGCGTCGCAGGGAGGGCGCCTGGGACAGACCCTGTGGATCGTGTCGCTCACTTTGAGCGGCATCAGCTCGATCCTCGGCGCGATCACGTACGTGGCCACGATCGCGTGCTGCCGGGCGACCGGCATGAATCTGATGCGGATGCCGCTCACGATCTGGGGCGTCCTCTGCGCCGCGTCGCTCCAGATCGTCGCGTTGCCGATGCTCACCGCCGGCGGATTGCTCCAACTCGCCGATCGCTGGATCGGCACCGGGTTCTTCACCCCGTCGAATCTCGTCGTCAACGGAGTGTCGCTCGACGCGGCGGGCGCGACGGGCGGGTCCGTGCTCCTGTGGCAGCACCTGTTCTGGTTCTACAGCCATCCGGCGGTGTACGTGATGGTCCTGCCAGCGATGGGCATCGTGTCCGACGTGCTCGCGGTGCACGGGCGCAAGCCCGTTTTCGGCTACAGGCCGATGGTCTATTCGATGAGCGCGATCTGTGTACTCGGCTTCGTCGTGTGGGGCCACCACATGTTCGTGTCGGGCATGAGCCCGGCCGCGGGGACGGCGTTCATGCTCTCGACTTTCATGATCGCGCTGCCGAGCTCGATCAAGACGTTCAACTGGCTGGCGACCCTGCACGGCGCGCGCATCCGGCTCACGACGAGCATGCTGTTCGCGGTCGGATTCGTCGCGCTGTTCGTCGTCGGCGGACTGTCGGGGTTGTGGATGGCCGCGACGCCCATCGACGTCTACGTGCACGACACGTACGTGGTCGTCGCGCACTTCCACTACATCGTGTTCGGCGGAACGGTGTTCGCGGTGTTTGCCGGCATCCACCACTGGTTTCCGCGCTTCTTCGGGCGGACGCTCGACGAACGTCTCGGGCGCATCCACTTCGTGGGCACGTTCGTACTCTCCAACTGCGTGTTCCTGATGATGCACCAACTGGGACTTGCGGGGATGCTGCGGCGCACGGCGGACCCGTACGTGTACGAGGCGTTCGCGAAGCTGAAGCCGGTCAACGTCTTCATCACCTGGAGCGCGATCGCCCTCGCGGTCTGGCAGCTCTGGTTCGCGCTCAATCTGGTCCTGACGCTCCGGAAAGCGCGCGTTCGCTCCAGGAACCCGTGGCAGGCGTGCAGCCTCGAGTGGAACGAGTCCGAGACCACGCCCGTGGTGCTGCGCGGGCCTTACGAGTACGGAAGCTCCGAAACGCCCGAGGATTGGATCGCGCAGACGCGCCAAGTCGAGTCGCAGCGGGTATCCTCTTCGCCCTCGAAATGAACGCCATGCGCGAGAGTCCGTGGCCGCGTCGTACCGCCTGGGCGACCGTTCTCCTCACGTTGCCGCTGCTCCTCCTCGGCGGCACGGTGACCACGTTGCGCGTGGGGATGGCCGTGCCCGACTGGCCGACGACGTTCGGCCACAACATGTTCACGTACCCGCTCTCGGAGATGCTCGAGAGCTCCGGCGTATCGTGGGAGCACACGCACCGTCTCTACGCGTCGTTCATCGGGCTGTGCGTGATCGCCCTGTGCGCGGCGCACCTGGTCTACGAGAAACGATCGCTCGTGAAAAAGCTCAGCGTCGCTGCGCTCGTCTTCGTGATCGTGCAGGGCGTGATCGGCGGGTACCGCGTGCTCGAAAACGCCCCACAGCTCGCCTTCCTGCACGGCTCGCTGGCGCAGGCCTTGTTCGCGTTGCTGGGGGCGATCGTCGTCATGCACACGCGAGCGTGGAGGTCGGCGACGACGCGGCCGTGCAAGCGCTCGCGGTCGTTGTGGCGCACGTCGTTCGCCGCGACGGGTGCGGTGTTCGTCCAGATCGTGCTCGGGGCCTGGTTGCGCCACAGCGGCAGCATGACGGCGCTCGCGCTGCACATCGTAGTGGCCGCGCTTTCCACCGCGATCTTGATCGTGCTCACCAAAGAGTTGCGCCTGACGGCCGAGGAGGGCGCCGCGGGGGGCCACGATCGCAGCGCGCTGCTCGCGGCACGCAAGAAGCTCGTGCTCGCCCTGTCCGTTCAACTCGCGCTCGGCGTGCTCGCCGCTGTCTGGGTGTACCTCGTCACCGGTCCGCACAATCCCGTCTCCATCGGCGAAGCCGTGTTCGCGACCCTGCACGTCATGTTCGGCGCGCTGCTCCTGTGGGCCGTGCTCGCGGCGGCCATGTACTCGCGGCGAGTCGTGACGCCACGCGCGGAGGAGCCGCTCGCCAGCGGATCCCTCGAAGGAGTGCGATGAGCACGGCCGTCGGGCAAGTGAGCATGGTCCACGTGCTCGCCGACTACGTGACGCTGCTCAAGCTGCGCATCGCGTCGTTCGTGGGGCTCGCGGCGTTCGTCGGCGGGCTCCTTGGCGCCGAGGCCGGGGTGCCCGTGCTGCGCATCGCGGAGGCTGCGGCATGGATCACGCTCTCCGCCGGTGCGGCCAGCGTCTTCAACCAGATCATCGAACGCGACACCGACCGCCTGATGGAGCGCACGCGCAATCGGCCGTTGCCGGCCGGCCGCGTCAGTCCGCGCGAGGCGTTCGTGTTCGCGGCGGTCCTGACCATCGCCGCGGTCGCCGCGCTCGCGCTGCGTTTCAACGTGCTCGCCGCGAGCCTGGTGCTCGCGACCCTGGTGACCTACGCGCTCGTCTACACACCCCTCAAGCGCATGAGCACGTTCAACACGGTGGTGGGCGCCTTCCCGGGCGCGGCGCCGCCGTTGCTCGGCTACGCGGCGCTCGCTGGACGCATCGACGCGTGGGCGTGGGCGCTCTTCGCGATCCTCTTCGTGTGGCAGTTCCCGCACTTCATGGCGATCGCATGGCTGTACCGCCAGGACTACGCGCGCGCCGGACTGCGCATGCTCCCCTCGGCGAACGGGGGAGAGCGCGTCGCGGGGAAAGCGGCGGTCATGTACGGACTCGTGCTCCTGCCCGTGTCGATCACGCCGATCGTCTTTGGCGGCGTCGGCGTCGCGTATTCCCTGGGCGTGCTCGCCCTCGGAACGTGCTACTTCGCGGCTTCGCTGCGGTTCGCGGTCCGCCAGGATCGCGGCACGGCGCGCACCCTCCTGCTCGCGTCTCTCGTGTACTTGCCTCTCGTGCTCGCTCTCGTCGTGTTCGATCCGGCGACCGGCGTGCTGGCGGCGCATTTCTCGCGATGACCGCGACCACCGTCGAGACGACGATCCGCGCGCCCCTCGCTCCCGCGCGCCTCGGCGTGTGGTTGTTCCTCGTGACGGAAGCCATGTTCTTCGCCGGGTTGATCTCGGCGTACCTGGTGTTGCGCGAGGGGTCGAGCTCGTTCGGCGGACCACAAGGACACCTGTCCCTGCCGTTCATGACGCTCGCGACCCTGCTGCTCGTGCTGTCGTCGCTGTGCGCGTCGCGAGCTACCGTCGCGCTGCGGCGGGAACGTGGGCCGCGCGTCGTCGCGAGCTGGACGCGGCGTGCGGTGTTCTTCGGCGCGCTGTTCCTGGGCTTCCAGGCCGTCGAGTGGCGCGCGTGCCTGCGCGCCGGCGTCGCGCCGAGCACGAACCTCTACTGGTCTTCGTTCTTCGTCCTGACGGGCGTCCACGCCCTCCACGTCCTTGGCGGGATCGCGTGGCTCGCGTGGGCCTGGAATTCCGCGCGCGCGGGGCTGCACCGCGCGCGACTCGAGTTGGCCGAGATCTACTGGCACTTCGTGGGCCTCGTGTGGATCGTCCTGTTTGCCCTGCTCTACCTCGTCTGAGTCTTCCCACATGGAATCGGATCAAGAAGTTCGTCCGCGATCGCTGTTGAGGAGCTACCTCCTGCTCGGTTTGGTCGCGCTCCTGCTCGGAACCGCCTACGCCGTCGTGCTGTGGCGCATGCGTTCGCCGACGGAGGAAGCCGGCGTGCTCGCGGCTGCGCCGGCTTCGGAGGCGAGCTTCGCCGTCCTGCTGCCTTTCGAACTCGTCGACAGCACGGGAGCCAAGGTCACGAACGAGACGCTGCTCGGTCGCCCCTCGATCGTCGCGTTCGTGTTCACGCGCTGCACCGGTCCCTGCCCGCGCGTGACTTCGAGCATGAAGAAGATCTGCGACGCGACGAAGAACGACGCGATCCGGCTCGTGACGATCACCGTCGATCCCGAGTACGACTCGCCGGAAGTCCTGGCGCAGTACGCGCGCAATGTCGGCGCGGACGTTTCACGCTGGATGTTCCTCACCGGGCCGCCGGACGCCGTGCGCGCCGTCTCCGAAAAGAGCTTCCTGTCGCCGATGCAGCGCGACTCCTCGCTTCCGGTCGGCGAGAGCATCACGCACCGCACGTACCTGTCGGTCGTCGACAAGCACGGACAGGTGCGCGGCTACTACGACGGCGAGAGCGACGCCGGACTGGAAGCCGCGCTTGCCAGAGCGCGATTCCTCGCGAGCCGGCCGTGAACTGGCCGCTCCAGAACGCGGTCCTCAACGCGACCAGCGCGGTCCTGCTCGTCGCCGGACTCGTGGCCATCAAGTCGGGCCGTCGCCTCGCGCACGAGCGTCTGATGAAGGCCGCCACGGTCACGAGCGCGCTCTTTTTGGCCGGATACCTCTATTACCACTTCGAAGTGCAGAGCGAACTCGGCGCGACGCCGTTCCGCCGCGAGGGCGCGCTCAAGACCGCCTACCTCGTCATGCTGGCGTCGCACGTCGTGCTCGCGATCGTCAACGTGCCGCTCGTGCTGCGCGTCCTGTGGTTGGCGCACGCGGAGCGCTGGGGCGACCACAAGAAGCTCGCCAAGATCACGTTTCCGGTGTGGATGTACGTCTCGGTGACGGGAGTGCTGGTGTACCTGGCCCTGTACGTGTGGAATGGACCGGCATGAGAGCCTTGAAGCGAGCGGCTCGCGCATCGAGCGGGTTGTGGGCAGCGACCGGAACGGCCGTCGCGTGTCCGACCTGCCGCGACGCCCTCGCGGTCTCGGACGCGAAATGGGCGCACGGTTTCTCGGTGAGCGTCGTGTTCCTCCTGTGCGCGCTCGTCTTGATCGTCGGCACGTTCTCGTTCGCGGTCTATCGCGCGACTCGAACTCCAAAGCCGGATTGAACTTGTGACGAGCGCTCTACGAGGACCGCAACCGCGTGCGCGCCCGGGCGTCTTCTCGGTGTGGAGACACTCGAACACGCCTCGTCGTCGGTTCGCCCGTCGAACCGCGGTTCCCTCTTCCGGCAACTCGGCTGGTTCGGTGGAGGCGCGGCGCTGGCCGTACTCGTGGCGTTGACGCGCGACATGCCGGCCTCTCCCGCCGCGGCGGGGGACACGGTGTTCTGGGCGGTCGATCGTGACGCGCACCGTCTGTACGGGCTCGACCGGAACCTCCTGATCGCGCGAGCCGTGCCCGTCGACTTCCCGCTCGAGGTCGAGGCCGTGCGCGACGGCGGAACGTGGGTCTTGCGCAGTGAGGACGGGACGAACGGTTCGACGATGCGGCTCGACCGACTCGATCCGCGTGGCGTGGTCCTGTCGGAACTCTACCTCGAGAGCTGCCGCGATCTCGACGTGCTCGAGCGCGAGCAGGCTCTGGTGCTCGAGAACGTGAACGGGACGGTGCGGCTGTCGCGCGTGCGCGAGGAGGGGAGTCTCTTTTTGAGTGCGTCAGCGGCTCGAACGGGACGATCCTGTGCGGAACAGCGAGCGGCGCCGTGCTGCGCGTCGATCCCGCGAGCGGCGCGGTCCTCGCCGAAACACAGCTCGACGGCGAGATCCAAGACCTCGCTCCGGGGCCGACGCCGGGCAGCACGTGGGCTCTCGACACGCAGGGCACCGGCCGGCTGTTCCTGCTCGACGACGCGCTCGCGATTCGCTGGGTCGCCGGTGTCGGGTATCCGTGCGCTCACCTCGGGCCCGTGCCGGGCGAGGAGCGCGTGTGGATCGCCGACACGAGCTCCCCGCGCGTGCGGCGCTTCGGGCCGAACGCGGTCGTCGAGCTCGATCGACAGGGATTGCCCAGCGACCATCTGGGTCGCTCGATCGCCTGGCGCGACGGCGGAGTGCTGCTGCTCTCGCCTGCGGCGATCCTCCACGTCGGATCGGGTGGATCGATCGCGCCCGGACAAGGCGGCTTCGCGTGGCTCTCCGACGGGGCCCGCGTGCGCTGAGGCTCACTCGCGAAGGAGGCCAGCCGCGATCAGCGTCTTCGCGTCGCGGATGTCGGCATCGAACAGGGTCGCGGGACTGCGCCGGACGACGTCGAGCTCTTCGTCGTGGTCCTTTTCTTTCGCGCCTGATCCGACGGAGACTAGGTCGCGCGCGAGAAAGAGCGTCAGGCGCTCACTGCAGAAGCCGGGCGCGGCGTAGAACTCGCGCAGCACCTCCCATGAGCGGGCGCGATGGCCGGTCTCCTCCTCGAGCTCGCGCATCGCGGCGGCGAGACGGTCCTCGCCGACCTCGACGCGTCCGGCAGGCAGCTCGAGGAGCCAATCGCCGCAGGCATGCCGGTACTGGCGCACCAAGAGAACGTCTCCGTTGGCATCGAGCGCCGCGATCGCGACGGCTCCAGGGTGATCCACGATCGTCAATTCCTGGCGCAGGCCGGACGGCAAGACGATCGACTCGCGGATCAGGTCGAAGATGCGGCCTTCGTAGACCTTGCGTGACTCGTCCACGCGGACGCTGGCATTTCGATCGAGCGCCATCGCGACGTCAGTCGGCGTCTTCCGCGGAAGCGCGGCCGCGGCGGCGGGGATTGTGGTCCTCATGGGTCATGCGGATCGAGCGCTCGATTCCCGCGGTGAAGGCTTGCACCGAGAGAGCGATGTCCGCGCGCCCCTCGTTGGACGCGGTCTGGATGAACTTGCGCAGGACCTTGAACGCCTTCTGCCACTCTTGATGCAGCGGCGATTCGCGCTCTTTCTCTGCTTCCAGTTTGGCTTTTGCCTCGGCCAATCTGGCTTCGAGTTCCCTCAGACGTTCTTCCGGGGTACGCCGTGTATACGAGCGCTTGGTCATCGTTTGCATCGTGTTGAATTCGATTGGCGGGCAGCGAAGCGCGTCGAAGACGCGAGCCCGCGGGCTTCAGGTGAGAAAGGCCGGAATTCGAGACGCCCGCCGGGATCGGGGTCGTTTCCGGGGCTGGACCCGATCAGGGCCTTGCCAAAGGCATTGGGGCGAGCCTCGAGTCCCGCCGATTCGCCGTGCGAACCGCAGACGGGCCGAACATAACATTGCGTCTCCCTGCCACAAGCCCCGCCCAGGACTTTCTTTCGTGGAGGCACGATGCTTGACGTTTGGTGCTCGCGCCCCGATCTTCTCTGGCCTGGAATTGTGGCCGATGACCATCAACAACGACATAGAACGCGTCCTCTACAGCGAGAGCCAGATCATTTCCGGCATCGACCGCGTGGCACGCGAAGTGACCCGCACCTACGACGGCCGTGATTTCACGGTGGTCTGTGTCCTCAAAGGGTCGTGCGTGTTCGCGTCCGATCTCATCCGGCGCATTCCGATCCCGCTCGAGCTCGCCTTCCTCGCCGCTTCGAGCTACGGCGACGGGACGACGTCCGGACAGTTGGAGATCAATTTCTTCCCGACCGGGAACGAGATCGAGGGCCGCAACCTGCTCCTGGTCGACGACATCCTCGACACCGGCAAGACGCTGCACCGCTTGAAGGCCGAGCTCACGAAGCGGGGCGCGGCCGAAGTGAGGACATGCGTGTTCCTCGACAAGCCGTCGCGGCGCGAAGCTCCGATCAAGCCGGACTACTGCGTGTTCGAAGTCGAGAACCTGTTCGTCGTCGGATACGGACT
This sequence comes from Planctomycetota bacterium, assembly GCA_044228955.1. Taxonomy (GTDB): domain Bacteria; phylum Planctomycetota; class UBA1135; order UBA1135; genus JAEUIA01. The sequence continues at coordinate 10,771 of JBGATY010000049.1, forward strand.
CGATTACGCGGGCCGCTACCGCAATTTGCCCTACGTCGGCGCGTTGAAGGAAGTCGTCTACGCGACGGCCAAGAAGTCCGCGCGCGACTGACCGCTCTCCGGCCCCATGGGCCTTTGAATTCGAAGCGCCCGATGTACCACCTTCCGATACCCCCGGAGCGCGCCGGCATGGAGCTCGACGAGTTCCTGTGCCTGTCGTTTCCGCTGCTCACGAAGGGCTTCCTGCGCCGACAAGTGCGCGACGGGAAGATCCTCGTCGACGGTCAACGGACGGTGCCGAGCCAGCGACTGCGTTGGAGCCAGGTCATCCTGATCGATTTCGACGAGGACGAAGCCACCCCCGAGGCGCCCGTCGCTCCCGAAGTCGATGTCCCGGTCCTGTGGGAGGACGCGCACGTGCTGGCCGTCGACAAGCCGGCCGATCTCGCCGCCGAACCCGAGCGTTGGGCGCGCGGCAACGCCTCGCTGTCGGGCGCCGTGCTGTCGATCGCGCTGGAGCGCGCCGACGCGGACGTCGAGGGCCCGCTCACGCCGATGCACGGACTCGAATTCCGTCCGCGACTCCTGCACCGGCTCGACAAGGACACGACCGGAGTCGTCCTGGTCGCGAAGACGGTCGAAGCCGAGCGTGCCCTGCGTCCCGCGTTCGAGGACGGCTCGATCAAGAAGTCGTATTTGGCTCTCGTCGAGGGGGAGTACCCGCTCCAGGACGGCGAGCACGAGATCATCGATCTGCCGATCGGCCCCGACGAGAAGAAGAGCGGACGCATGCGCGTCGATCGCGTCGCGGGCAAGCCGTCGCGGACACGCGTCTCCGTCGAGCGGCGCTTCAGCGGCTACACTCTGATGCGCTGCGAGCCGCTGACCGGCCGCACGCACCAGATTCGGGTGCACATGCGCGAGGTCGGATTCCCGCTCGTCATCGATCCCGTGTACGGGCGCCACAAGAGCCTGTCGCTCTCCGAGTTCAAGACCGACTACAAGAAGAAGCGCGGTCACGTCGAATCGCCGCTCATGAATCGGCTGTCGTTGCACGCGCAACGCATCACGTTCCCGAGCGTGGCGACGGGCGAGCCAGTCACGGTCGAGTCGCCGTTGCCCAGGGATTTCGAGCGCGTGCTCAAGCAGATGACGAAGGTGCGTGCGCGATGAGACTGAAACAGGAACCGGGCGATTTCATCGTGCGCGAGCTGATCGTCGACGAGTACTTCAAGGAGCGCGGGCGCTTCCAGGTCTACCGCGTCACGAAGAGGAAGCTCACGACGCTGGAAGCGGCGATGCGCGTCGCCGAACTCGCGGGCGTGGCGCAGGCGGATGTCGGACTCGCCGGGTTGAAGGACCGCCAGGGCCAGACGACCCAGTTCATGAGCGTGAAGGGCGGGCGCCCCGTGTTCCTGAAGACGCCCGAGCTGCGCATCGAGAGCGCCGGCTTCGCTTCGCGCGAGCTGACGAGCGCCGAGAGCCTGGGCAACGCCTTCGAGATCACCCTGCGCAGATTGTCGCAGGAAGACTACGAGGCTCTCGTGCGCGGGGTCGCCGAGGTGAAGGCCTACGGTTTGCCCAACTACTTCGGCGAACAGCGCTTCGGCAACCTGCGTCACGGGCAAGGCTGGATTGCTCGCGATCTCGCGCTCGGGAAGCACGAGGTCGCGTTGCGCGCGCTCATGTCGGCGCGGTCGGAGCACGACGATGCGCGCAATGCTCGATTCAAGAGCGGCATCGATCACGCCTGGGGAGATTGGCGCCAGTGCCGGGAGATCGCCGGGCGCTTCGGCCAGTACATCTCGGTGTTCCAGCATCTGATCCGCGAAGGCGACGATTTTGCGGGCGCCTTCCGTTACGTGAAGTCGCAATTGCGCCTGATCCACTTGTATGCGTGGCAATCGCACCTCTGGAATCGCGCGGTGGCCAAATACGTCGAGGAGGTCACGCCGGCGAAGGACCGCTTCATGGTCGCGTCCCCGGAGGGCCGACTCATCTTCGCGCGCGGCGAGATCAAGGTCGATCCGGCCACGAAGGGCATGTTTCGACTCCCCGGCACGGGGCTCGATGACGTGAAGGATCCGCGGCAACGCGATCTGCTCGCGCTCGCGCTGCGGCAAGAAGGCCTGCAGCCACACGAATTCCGCATCGAGGGCGTCAGTGGATTCCAGCTCAAGGGCGAGGATCGTCCGCTCATCGTCACTCCCAGGAACATGCGCGTCGACGACCGTGGCGAAGGCAAGGTCGTGGTGAGCTTCGAATTGCCGCGCGGCGCGTACGCGACCCTCGTGATGGCGCGGATCCTCCCGCCCAAGCACGACCGCGACAGGCACGACGCCGCGGAGCGCGGCGATCGCGCAGGCGAAAAGACCGCGCGCGGACCGCGATCCAGTTCACGATCCGACGCCCGCGATCCGCGCGGAGAGCGACCGGCGGGGCATGGCGCCCGCGGTCCGCGGCAGAACGACCGGCGCGGGGGAGCTCCGCGCCCGCACACCGCTCGACCGGCGCCGAAGCGCGCCGCGCCGGCCCGACCCCGCACACGGAAGGACCAGGAGTAGAACTCGATGACCGCGAAGCAATCGGACGCACAGGCGGCCGCGAAACTCGGAGCCACCGACGAAGCCGTCGGCGTGATGGGCGGCTCGGGGCTGTACGACCTGCAGGGCCTCGAGGAAGTGCGCGAGATCGAGCTGTCGACGCCGTTCGGCGCGCCCAGCGACGCCTACGTCACCGGTCGTCTCGGCGGAGTGCGCATGGTGTTCCTGCCGCGCCACGGTCGGGGACACCGCATCAATCCGAGCGAGATCAATTTCCGCGCGAACATCTGGGGCATGAAGAAGCTCGGCGTGACGCGCATCGTGTCGATTTCGGCCGTCGGTTCGATGCGCGAGGACGTGAAGCCGGGCGATTTCGTCGTCATCGACCAGTTCTTCGATCGGACGCGTCATCGCCCGGACACGTTCTTCGAGAAGGGCGTCGTCGCCCACGTGATGTTCGCCGATCCGGTGTGCCCGCGGTTGCGCAAGACGCTCCTCTCCGCCGGCAAACAACTGAAGCTCCGCATGCACGACGGCGGCACGTACGTGAACATGGAGGGGCCGCAGTTCAGCACCCGCGCCGAATCCAAGATCTACCGCAAATGGGGCGTCGACGTGATCGGCATGACGAACCTGCAGGAGGCCAAGCTCGCTCGCGAAGCCGAGATCTGCTACGCCACCGTGGCGATGGCGACGGACTACGACTGCTGGCACGAGGAACACGACGACGTCACCGTCGAAGCCATCCTCGAGGTCATGCACAAGAACATCGGCAACGCGAAGAAGCTCATCCTCGCCGCGGTGCCAGAACTGGCTCCGCAAGGCGACTGTCCGGACGGGAAGGCGCTCGCCTTCGCGATCATGACTGCCAAGGATCGCGTGACCGACGAAGCGCGCTTGCGCCTCGGGCTCTTGATCGACAAGTACATGGGGAAGTGAGCGATGAAACGGGCTCTCTGGACACTGCTCTTCGTCCTGACCGCCTGTCAGCGCGACCTCAGCGACGAACGCCTGATCGAGATGAGCCTGGCCGCCGAGCGCGACAGCGTGGCGGAAAAGAGCGGCGGTCACGGGGGGCCGTCGGTAGCGAGCATCGCTACCGGGCCCGCGCGTTTCGCGAGGCTCGTGTTCGAGAACTTCTCGGCCGAGCGCGCCTTCGCGACCACCGCTTTCGCGGACCGCTTCTACCGCGAGCCGGCGAACGACGGCTTCGAGGCCGTGATCGATCACGTCGTCTCCGAGCTGCGCGTGGCCGGGTTCGGCGCCGGTGAATCCCTGACACTCGAAGTTCTAGAGACGCCGCTGGAGGCGCCGGCGTGGACGCCGAGGAGCGCACGACTCGAACTCGTCGGCCGGCATTCGTCGAAGGTCCTGCACGCGCTGAACGCTCCGGAGGATCGGGATCGCACGATGCTGCCCTGCAATGCGCCGTCGGCGGACGTCGAGGGTCGCGTGGTCACGACGCTGGACGCGGTCGAGCCTGGTTGCGTCCTGCTCGTCGATACCGGGTTGCGCTCGAAGTTGCTCGAGAATGCCCGCTCGAAAGGCGCCGTGCTGGTGCTCTCTAGCGACCTCGCGGACTACTGCGTCGACCCCAAGCCGAAGGGTGAGCGTCATCGCGACGGGATCGGCTACCGGCACGTTTCCCATCCGTCGCCGCTGCCCGTTGCGCAAGTGTCCCCGCGCACCGCGGAGACCTTGAAAGCGGCGCTCGCCGAGGATCGCGACACGCGCGTCCGTTTCACGTGCGTCGTCTCGTTCGACGAGCGCCCGCTGCGGACCGTCGTCGCGACGATCGTCGGCGCGTCGAAGCCCGCCGAATGCGTGGCGCTCGCGGCGCACGTGCAGGAGCCCGGGGCGTGCGACAACGCCAGCGGAATCGGCACGCTGCTCGAGGCTGCGCGCGTGGCGGCGAAGGCGGTGCAGTCCCGTGACGTCGCCATGCCCGCCCGCAGCGTGTGCTTCGTCTTCGGCGACGAGATGGCGCAGAGCCGCATCTTCCTCGACCACACGCAGAGCCGTTGCATCGCCGCGCTCGCCGCCGACATGACCGGCGAGTCGGAGCTCCAGACCGGGGCGAAATTCCTGCTCGAGCGCACGCCCGATCCCGGCGCGCTGAAGGCCCTGCCTCCGGATCGGCACACGGAATGGGCGAAGAGCGGCGGTCCGACCGCGGACGAGGACGAACTCTCGCCGAACGGTGTCGCATTGATCGCGCGTTGCGCGCTGGTCGACGTGGGAACGCTCACGCACGGCTGGAAGACGGACGAACATCCCTACGAGGGCGGAAGCGATCACTCGGTGTTCCTCGCACGCGGCGTGCCGGCGGTACTGTTCTGGCACTTCACGGATTTCGCCTACCACACGAGTCTCGATCGCATCGAGAACGTCGACCCCGCGGAGATGAAGCGCACCGGAAGCGCGCTGCTCGCCACGGCTCTCGCCATCGCCGACGCGAGAGCGACCGACCTGGAGCGCTACCTCTCGAGTCTCCAACGCGAGTGCAACGTGCGCGCAGCCGCGGCGCGCGAGGCCGGCGATGTCGATCTCGAGCAGGCCTGGCGCTCATGGAACACGGGAGCACGCTTGTGGTTGCGTGCTCTCTGCCTCTCCACCGAACTCCCAGAATCCCACAAGAAGGGCAGTCCTCGATGATCCAAGACCCCTCGACCCTCCCAGTCGAACTCCCGCGTCGCGCGTTCCTCGGTTCCGCGCTGGGGGCGGGCGCCGCGCTCGTCGCGTGCCAAGCCGCCGACGTCCGAGCGGCGCAGAGTTCGAGCGAGGCACGGCCGCTGCGCGCTTCGCGCAAGGACTATCCCGTGCTCGTCGGCAGCAACAACGCCCTCGCCGGAATGAAGCTCGCCTATCCGAAGCTGCTCGCGGGCGCCGATCCGCTCGACGTGGTCATCGAGGTCGTGAAGGTGGCGGAGGCGGATCCGCTCGACGATTCCGTCGGCCTGGGCGGTCTGCCGAACGAGGAAGGCGTCGTGCAGCTCGATGCGGCGTGCATGTACGGGCCGCGCCACAAGTCGGGCGCGGTGGCGTGCATCGAGAACATCCTGCACCCGAGCGAGGTCGCGCGACTCGTGCTCGAGCGGACCGACCACTGCCTGCTGGTCGGCAAGGACGCGTACCGCTTCGCGCGTGCGCATGGACACGAGCACGTCGAGCTCCTGACCGAGGCTTCGCGCAAGAAGTGGATCGAGTGGAAGGAGAACCTCTCGAAGGAGGACGACCGACTGCCGCCGCCGCCGAAACTGCCGTTCCAGGGCGCTCTGCCGCGCGAGGGCGTCCGAGTCGCCGAGCACGACCCGCGCGCCGCCGCCCGCTCCGCCTGGCTGCGGACGCGGATGACGGGCACGATCCATTGTTCGGGGCTGGCCAAGGACGGCGCCCTGGCCTGCACGACGACGACATCCGGTCTCTCGTGGAAGATCCCGGGCCGCGTGGGGGATTCGCCGATCCTCGGCGCGGGCCTGTACTGCGATCAAGAAGCCGGCAGCGCGGGCGCGACGGGACGCGGCGAAGCCAACATCCTCGCCAACGGCGGTTTCGCGATCGTCGAGTTGATGCGGCAGGGCGCCACTCCGCGCGACGCCGCGTTCGAGGTGCTGCGACGCGTCACGCGCCAGACGCAGCGGCAGGCGCGTTACCAGCCAGAACTCGTCGACGCGAAGGGACTGCCGTCGTTCAACCTGATCTACTACGTGCTCGGCCTCGACGGAACGGTCGCCGGCGTCGCGCTACGCCAGCCCTCGAAGGAGAAGGAGGAGCGCACGACGTTCGCGGTCTCGACGCCGGCCGAAGGACCGCACGTGGTCGCGGTCGAGGCCCTTCACGAAGGCTGAGCGAGTCGGCCGCGCGCGCGCCAGGCCCACACGGCGACGAAAAGCCCGGCGAGAGTCGCGGCCAGGTAGCTCGCGCCGTGCGCCCACAGGCACGTGATGAACGCCACGTGTCGATCAGCGGGGACGGCATCCGCGATCGCGCCCTGAAGCACGACGATGTGATTCACGGCGAGTTCGTGACCCAGGATTCCGACGAAAAACGCGGCCAGTGCGCTCACGCCCATCACCAGGACGAGCGGCTTCGTGAAGGCGCGCGGCTCGAGCTTCGGCTGCGGTCCGACACGGCCGGAGAGCGCCCAGACCCAGCCCAGGATCATCCCCACCCACCACGAGGCGAGCACGCCCCACGCGAGAGCCAGACGCAGAGGTGACTCCGTTTGAAGGATGCGCGGGTGACCGATCGTGAAGTACTCGAGGCAGATGCGCGTCGTGACGAGGTCGTGGAGGATTCCGTACACGATCGCGGCGATCGTGCACGACGCGACGATCTGGAGTGCTTTCAAGGCAGCTCAGCGCATCGCGGCCGCGAACTCCGCGGCCGAGAGCGCACCGTCGCCGTCCAGGTCCAGCGTGGCGATCACGGCGCTCGCGCGAACCGGAATCTGCAGCGGTCGTTGAAGCACGTCGAGGTCGCCGACGTCGATGCCGCCCGATCGATCGAAGTCCAGGCGCCTGAAGGTGGAAACCGGCCCGCGCAGGCGCGGCGGCTGCGGCGTCGAATCCGCCGTCGTGCGTCGAATCACGGCCTGATCGAACAGGGCTTCCACCGAACCGACCTTGATACGAGTCGGGCTCGAGGTCGGCGGTACCAGGACGTCGAGCAGCGCCTGCATCTCGGCCGACTCGATGCGGCCGGACTGATCCTGGTCGATGGAGGCGAGCACCTTCGCCGCATCGACGCCCTGCGCGCCGTACTCCGCGAGCGCGCGCTGCACGTCGTGCACATCGAGACCACCGTCCCTGTCGGTGTCGAACGCCTCGAGCAGTTCCGCGGGGCCTCGATTCGGAATGCGGCGCGAGACGACCTTGTCGACCGGCGGAGCGAACGCACCGCCGCGGGTCACGATCGTCAGGTAGCGACCGGTGTACTCCTGTGGGCTGATGCGGCCGTCGCCGTCGGTGTCGTACACCGCGAACGCGGCCCGATCGAGGTTCATGCTCGCCTTGGCCTCGGCGAAACTGACCCAGCCGCTGCCGTCGTAGTCGCACGTGCGGAAATAGAGCCCGGGCAGATCGGCGGGCGCCTCTTCGGGCGGCAACGCGGGGCGCGGAGCCGGGGCGCGGGGTACGGGCTGGCGGACCGGCGGAGGCGCCGCGGGGGCGGGGCGTCCTCCTCCGGCGCGTTGAGCGAACGCGAGCGACGCGAGCGCCAGGGCGCCGAGCGCGGCGAGGTGGGCGGTTCTCATGCGGTCCATCTTTCGGCATTCCGATCCCGTCGACTGGATCAGGAGCGCGTCCCGGCCTTTCCGCGCGCGAGCGCGATCACGTTCTCGGCGATCCGATCGGCATCCGCGTCGGTGAGGAACGGATGCACCGGCAGGCACAGGACCTCGCGCGCGAGCCTCTCGGCGTTCGGAAAATCGCCCGGCCCATAGCCCCACGGCTTTGCGGCTTCCTGCAGGTGCACCGGCGAGGGGTAGTGCACGCCGACGAAGATCTTCTTCTCCGCCAAGTGCTTGACCAGCTCGTCGCGCGGGACGTCGAGCGCGCGGATCGTGTACTGGTGGTAGACGTGCGTCGCATTCGGGACGCGCGCGAGGGGCACGATGCCGCTCGCGCCCCTGAACGCGGCGTCGAAGCGCGCGGCGATCTGATTGCGTCGCGCCGTCCAGGCCGCGAGATGCGGCAACTTCACGTTCAACGCCGCGCCCTGGAACGCCTGCAGCCTGGAGTTCGTGCCGATTTCGGCGTGCGTGTAGCGCACCGGCGAACCGTGCTCGCGGATGCGGCGCGCGCGCTGATACACGGCCTCGCTCTTCGTGACGATCATGCCGCCTTCGCCGCACGCGCCCAGGTTCTTCGTCGGGTAGAACGAGAACGCGCACGCGTCGCCGAGCTGGCCGCAGAAGAACCCGTCGCGCTTCGCGGCGTGCGACTGAGCCGCGTCCTCGACGAGCGCGAGTTTCTTCTCGTCGCAGATCGCGCGGAAAGCCCTCATGTCCGCCATCTGCCCGTACAAGTGCACGGGGAGGATTGCGGTCGTCTTCGAGTCGATCGCTCGCTTCGCGAGAGCAGGGGACAAGAGAGCCGTGTCGAGGTCGACGTCCGCGAACACCGGTCGTGCTCCCATCCAGGCGATCGAGCCGGCGCTGGCGAAGAACGTGAACGGCGAGGTCACGACGTGATCGCCAGGCTGGACGCACGAGGCGCGCAAGGCGATCACGAGCGCGTCCGTGCCATTCGCGACTCCCACGCCGTAGGGGACCCCGTGCATGGCGGAGAAGTCACGCTCGAGCTTCTCGACCTCGGGCCCGAGGATGTACTGACCGCTGCGCAAGACCTCGAGGATCTTCGCTTCGAGTGCCGGTCCAAGCGCCGCGCGCTCGGCGGCGAGATCGACGGGGGCCAGGGGTTTCAGCGTGGATTCAGCGGTCGATTGCAGTGCCATGGGGCGCGCATGGTAGCAGCCCCGTCCGGCTCGCGCCCGCTCACCCGCCGAGCGAATCCGGAGGCTTCACCACGTGGTCCTCCGGAGGGGCAGTCAACACCCGCTTGAAGCACCAGAACGTGAGTCCCCACACGAAAGCGAGGGACACGACCATGAAGATCAGACCTGCAGTCGTCATCGCTTGCCTCCGGTCACCTTGGCGGGCGCCGGCTCGTCGTCGGGCGGCCGCAGCCCATCCACGTCCAGTCCCGCCGCGCGCCAGCGCTTCTCGCCGATGGCCGTGAGCACACACAGGAAGACGGTCACGGCGGCGATCATGAGCATCGAGTTCCGCGCGACTGTGTTGTGCTCGAGCGCATCCCACCACTTGGGCAGTTCGTTCTTCGAGGAAACGCCGATCGCGATGATCAGGTAGGCCGGCGCGACGACCTGGATTACGAAGCGGAACACGTAGGGGATGTGGAAGGCCGCGCCCTCGTGCATCTCCTTCATTCCGCGCGCCATGCCGAAGATCCACGCGAAGCAAATGACCTGAACGGCGGCGAGAACCACGATCAGGAACGTGCCTACCCAGTCGTCGATCGTGCCCAGTGCCACCATCCCGCCGCTGTGATAGACGACGAAGGCCGATCCCGCGAGTCCGATGAAGGCGACGGTGGCGATGGCCTTGTCGCGCGCGCAACCGAGTGCTTCCTCGACGAAGGCCAGAGTGGGCTGATACATCGAGATCGAGCTCGTGATCGCCGCGAGGAAGAGCATGAAGAACCACAACGCGCCGATGAAGTTGCCCGCCGGCATCTGCGCGAACACGACGGGCAGCGTCGTGAAGCCCAGGCCGAACGTGCCGGATTGCGCCGCCGCCATCGCGCCGGATGCACCCAGGAAGACGAAGGAAGCGGTGAGCGTGATCATGCCTCCGAACCCGACCTCGAAGAGCTCGTTCGTCGCCGACGCGGTCAGACCGGAGAGCACCAGGTCATCCTTGCGCTTCAGGTACGACGCATAGTTGATGATCACCCCGAAGCCGACCGAGAGGCTGAAGAAGATCTGTCCGGCTGCGGCGAGCCATGTGCCCGAGTCCTTGAGCGCCGCGTAGTCGGGATTCCACATGAAACCGAGCCCGTTGCTCACGGTCTGCTCGGCGTTCGGGGCAGGCAGCGTCAAGACGCGCACGAGCACAACGAGCGCACACACAGCCATCGCCGGCATCGCCCACTTGCAGAACGTCTCGATGCCGCCCGAGAGCCCGCGGCGCACGAGCCAGACGTTGATCGCGAACACCGCCAGCCAGAACCACACGATCGGAGCTATGCCGCCGTCGAACAGCGCCCCGTCGGCGCTCTTGCCGATCATCGCGGCGAAGTGTTCGCCCGAGACCGCCGTCTGCGCCGCGACGTCTGTGCCGGCCGGGAGCCCGAGTCCAGCGCCGCCGAACATCGCTCCCACGTACTGGAAGCAGTACTGCAGGCACC
>JBGATY010000004.1:0-61474 GCA_044228955.1 Planctomycetota bacterium
CCACCCCTTCCAGTTCCCGGGCGCGGCGCTCGCCATGGCCCACAACGGCGACCTCGTGCGCTTCGCGGAGCTCAAGCCCCGGCTCGCGGCCCACGTGCCCGCGGAGATCGCGCGCCACGTGCGCGGCACGACCGACAGCGAGTGGATCTACGCGCTGGTGCTCTCCGGGCTCGCCGACCCCTTCGCGGCGCCGGCCGGCGGCGAGCTGGTGGAGGCCGTGGCGCGGGCGCTCGACGAACTCGTCCTCATGCGTGCGCGCGAAGGCGAGAGCCTGCTCGCCGACCTGAACAAGAACGCCGGCCTCATCGCGAAGGTCATGGCGAAGCTCGAGAAGCGCATGCCGAAGGCGCTGGCCGAGCATCACCAGAATCTGCAGGAACGCGTCGACGAACTGCTCTCCGGCGGGACGCGCAAGGGCGTCGGTGGTCGTGCCGTGTCGGTCGAGGGCGCCGACCTCGCCCGCGAACTCGCCTTGATCGCGGACAAGATGGACGTGAGCGAGGAGTTCACGCGCCTCAAGAGCCACCTGTCGCAGATGGAGAAAATGCTCGCGAGCGGCAAGTCGGTCGGTCGCCAGCTCGACTTCCTCGTGCAGGAATTCCTGCGCGAGGCGAACACCATCGGTTCGAAGTGCAACGACGCCGAGGCCGCGCACGCCGTCGTCGAGATGAAGACCCTGATCGAGCGCCTGCGCGAACAAGTGCAGAACGTGGAGTGATCCGTGGCGGCTTCGCGCAAGGGCAAGATGGTGGTGATCTCCGGTCCCTCGGGTTCCGGCAAGAGCACGATCTGCAAGAAACTGCTCGAGGACCCGCGCATCGTGTTCTCGGTGTCCGCGACCACGCGCAAGATGCGACCCGGCGAGGTCGACGGGCGCGACTACCACTTCATCGCACCGGATGAGTTCAAGCGGCGCGTGAAGAACGGCGAGTTCATCGAGCACGCCGAGGTCTTCGGCAACATGTATGGCACGCTCAGAGCACCCATGGACAAGGCCCTGGGCGAGGGCAAGATCTCGCTGCTCGAGATCGACGTGCAGGGCGCGCTTCAATTGAAGGCGCTCGGCGAGCCCGGCGTGTACGTGTTCATCGCGCCGCCCGATTTCGAGGAACTGCGCCGTCGCCTCAAGAATCGCGGCACGGAGTCCCCCGAAGTGCTCGAGCGGCGCCTGCACAAGGCCGAGGACGAGTTCCGTGAGCGCGTGAAGTACGATTACGTGGTGGTGAACGACGATCTGGAACGCGCGGTGCGCGAAGTGCGCCAGAAAATCGGCCTCGAGGCCGACAAGTGAGGTCGAGATGAGCCACGTACTCCTCGCCGTTTCGGGTTCGGTCTCGATCTACAAGGCCTGCGACCTGTCGAGCAAGCTCACGCAGGCCGGTCACCGTGTGCGCGTCCTCATGACGAAGCACGCCACCGACCTCGTGAGCCCGCAACTTTTCGAAGCCGTCACCGGCGAGCCCGCCTACACGTCCGAGTGGGGCCGCGAGCGCAAGGCCGCGATGGACCACATCGATCTCGCGCGCTGGGGCGATCTCCTCCTCGTCGCGCCGTGCAGCGCCGATCTGGTCGGGCGCTTCGCGCACGGCCTGGCCGACGATCTCGTGACGACGGTCGCGCTCGCGTTTCCGAGCGGCAAGTCGCGCTATGCCTGCCCCGCGATGAACCCCGTGATGCTCGAGTCGGCCGCCGTGCAGCGCAATCTCGCGCAGATGACGAAGGACGGCTGGCGCGTGATGACGCCCGCCATCGGCAACATGGCCTGCGGCGACCACGGCCCTGGCCGCCTGCCCGAGCCCGCCGCGATCCTCGAATGGATCGCCGACGGCCTCGGTAGTTGATTCGCTCCAGGGGAGGCGGCCAGCGCGCTCCGACGTCCAGGGAGCAGCAGCGCCGCGAGCGACCCGCTGGACGGCGCGTGCGCAAAGTGCCGACCTCCGTACGTCATCCGGCGAAGCGGGGCTGCTGCCTGCCACGCACCGTGCGCACGACGAGGCGCTCGCGCGGGCCCTGAAGGCCTTTCCACCCTCGTCCTGCGCGCGCCGCGGCGTACACTGCGCCGCGCGACACCAGAAAACAGCCCACTTTCCCGCCCAATTGCGCGGAGCGTCATAAGATCGAGTTGACGCTTCTCCGCCGCGCCGAGGAGAACCGTTCGCATGGCCATTCCGACACCGTCCGCTCTGAAATCGCTTCCGCCCGTCGACCACAACGTGCTCCTCGTCGTCCTGGACGACATCGGAGCCGAGTGGTTCGGGTTCTACGGAATCGGCGACCGCTTCACGACCGATCCCAACTTCCAGTACTGCCGCACGCCCGTGATCACGCGGCTCGCGCAGTTCGGTCTCGCGTTCCTCGAGAGCTACGCCAATCCGGTGTGCGGTCCGACGCGCGCCTGCCTCCAGGTCGGTCAGTACGCGTTCCGCACGGGCTTCGGCGAGAACCTGCGCGACCCGTCCTCGAACGGGGTGATCGGCAATCGCCTCTCGGACTCGCTCGATTGGCTGCCGCGTGCCGTGCACCAGTCGCGACCGGGCGTCTACGACACGGCGATCGTCGGCAAGTGGCACGTCGCCGATGCGTACTCGACGGTGGTTCCATCCGGCGCCGCCGTGCCGCCCGACATCAACTTGGATCACGCCGTCGCGGTCGGCTACGACTACAGTTCGATCCACATGCCCAACAACACGGACTCGTACGCCTGGTACCGAGTCGTGAACGGCGTCGTGGTTCCCGGCGGCGGTTTCACCGCGCCTCCCTTCACGACCGCGAACTGGGCTCCGAGCGTGCACGCGGCGGACGCGATCCAGTGGCTCTCGACCCGCACGAAGCCGTGGTTCCTGCACCTCGCTTTCAACGCGCCGCACTCGCCGTTCACGGTGCCGCCGTTCAGCACGCTTTCGGCGCCGACGATCGCGGAACTCAATGCCGCGGGCCTGAGCGCGGGCATGAGCGTCCCGACGACGAGCTCGTACGCGCAGACCAAGCTGATCTGGCGCGCAGCGATGGAGAGCGTCGACTTCTGCCTCGGCCAGGTGCTCACGTCGCTTTCCCCCGCCGAACTGGCGAAGACGATGGTGATCGTGTGCGGCGACAACGGCACGGTCGTCAATGCCCTGCCCACGGGATTCCTGCACAGCAAGCGCGACGTCTACCGCGGCGGCACGCAGGTGCCGCTCGTGATCAACGGCCCGCTCGTCGTCAATCCGGGTCGCCAACCGACGGACCTCGCTCACACGGTCGACATCCACGCGACGGTGCTCGACATCGTGGGGGGCGCGTCTCCGGCGCGCGTGAAGGATCAGGACGGGATCTCGCTCATGCCCGTCGTCCAGAATCAGCCCGGCAAGCGCCGCCGCCTGTTCACCGAGGTCGTGCGGCCGTGGGGTGAATTGAATCCGGCGCTCCAGTTCGGCGTGCAGCGCGCGCTCTTCGATGGGCGCTGGCGCTACGTGAATCGCTTCGGCACGCCGGAGCTTTACGACAACCACCTCGACTTCGTCGAAGCCGTCGACGTCGCGGCGGCCAATCCGGCGGTGGTGACGAAGATGAAGCGCGAGGTCGAGGAACTCGTCGGCGGTTGAAACCGAACATGAACGCGCGCCAGGACAACACGACCATCGCAAGCACGCTCCGCGGATTCCTCCGCGCGGCGGGACTCGTCGCGTCGTGCTCGCTCGCGTTCGCCGGCCCGGGTTCGAGCGCGCGCTTCAACGAGATCGACGTGCACAAGAACGGCATCGACACTCTCGAGTTCATCGAGCTCCAAGGCACGCCGAACGCGTCGCTCGCGGGCCACATGCTGCTCGTCGTCGACGGTGACTCGACCAATGCGGGCGTGCTCGACCGCGCGATCGACCTCGGCGCGTTCACAGTGGGGGCGAGCGGCTTCTTCGTGCTCGGCGACACCGCTGTCGTCCAGAAGAACTTCGACCTCGGTCCTTACGATCAGATCGAGAACGGCACGACGACGTTCTACCTCGTCACAACGACGAACCAGGCGACGATCAACGGCCTCGTCGGCACGCGCGTGACGACGGGCGCCGCGACGACGATGCTTCCATCCCTCGCGACGATCGTGGACCAGGTCGCGATCGCGGATGCCGACTATCCGACGCTCGACGTCGTGTACGACGGCGCCACGGTCGTCGGTCCCGACGGCGGGTTCCTGCCCGCCGGCCTCTCGCGGTGCTCCAACACGCCGTTCGGCTGGAGCGCGATCTACAACGACTACGACTCCGCGTTCCCGACCGCCGCCGCGCCCACTCCCGGCGCCGCGAATCCGGCGTGCGATCCGGGTGTCGGTTTCTGCTATGGCGACGGTTCGGGCACGGCGTGCCCGTGCGGCAACAACACCCAGGTCGGCGCGAACGAAGGCTGCCAGGCGCCATTCGGATTCGGCGCCAAGCTGCATGCGACCGGCACCTCGAGCCTCGCGAACGACACCATGCTCCTCGTCGGTTCTCAGATGCCCGACGGACCGGTGCTCTACTTCCAGGGCACGACGCGCCAATCCGGCGGCGCCGGAATCACCTTCGGTGACGGCCTTTTCTGCGCGGGGGGCACCATCACGCGCCTGGGTCTGAAGTTCAACGCCGGCGGCACGTCGACCTATCCGCTGTTGGGCGACCCCTCGATTTCCACCCAGGGCCTGATCGCCGCGCCCGGCCTGCGCACGTACCAGGGCTGGTACCGCAGCGTCGCCGCTTTCTGCACGCCCGCGATGTTCAACTTGACCCACGGACTCGAAGTCCAGTGGGTGCCGTGACTCGCCGCGCGTTTCACGCGGATCCGGCGGTGTGCTCGCGGTGTTCGTCGGGCACAATCGACTGTACGTGAGGATCATCGGGATCGGGCTCGTCACGCACCGGTTCCCGGCCGAGCAGCCATCCACCGAGGCGCCTTTCCCGATCGAGGCGTTCGGCTGGTTCTTCGTCGCGTTCTCGGTTGCGTGGATCCTCTCCGGGATCACGGGAGCCGTCTTGATCGTCTTGGCTGCCCGCAATCTGGCGCGGCGCCGCCGGCGCATGTTCTGCATGGTCGTCGCCGGACTCATGTGCCTGTTCTTCCCGTTCGGCACGGCACTCGGCGCGTTCACGCTCGTCGTGCTGAGCCGGGAGTCCGTGCGCGCCCTGTTCCTCGATTCCGAAGCGGGCACAGCCGTCGCCTGAGGGACTCTGTCTTTCGCAGGGCTGCGCCCGGTACGAAGTGCGCGGTGCTGCTCGTACTCCGGATGGCGTAGACGCGAGCAGCCGTTCGCCTGCTAGGAGAGCCGTGCGGACAGCCGTTCTGTCCCAGGAGGCTTCCCATGATCACCCGAAGGCACATTTCCCAGGTGCTGTGCTGCGCAGTCGCCGTCTTGGTCTCGGTCCAGACCGCCACGGCTCAAGTCGTGACCCCGCTCCCCGAAGTCGCGGAACTCGTCGCCAGCGATCCGGCGCCCGGCGAGCTCGTCGCTTGGTCCGTCGCCGTCGACGGAGACACGATTGTGGTCGGTGACTGGATGGTCCCCGGCGCCGCGTACGTGTTCGTGCGCAGCAATGGAGCGTGGAGCCAGCAGGCGAAGCTCGTTCCGATCGGCGCGACTCACGACAACGGCTTTGGCCGTGCGGTCGCGATCAGCGGCGACACCATCCTTGTCGGCGCGCAAGGGGAGGATCTGGGAGGCGGAGCGTTCTACGTGTTCGAGCGCACGGGAACCGCGTGGAACGCCGGAGTGCGCCGGACGATTCCCGGAGGTATCAACGTCGGTTGCTCCGTGGCGATCGAGGGCAACCGGATGGCCATCGGTGCCTGCGGTGGGAACGCGGTGTACGTCTTCGAGCGCACGCCGACCGAATGGAGCCAGACGCAGATGCTCGTTGCCACAGGTGCCGTCGGCTTCGAGCGCCTGGGCTGGTCGGTGGACCTCCGCGGCGACATGATCCTCGCCGGGGCGCCCTATGCATCAGCGTTTGCGCCTTCCGCCGGACGCGCGGTCCTGTTCACGTTCGACGGCTCGACCTGGTCGCAGAGCGCGATCCTCGAGCCCGCGGATCCAGTCACGGACGGTCACTTCGGCGAGGCCGTCGCGCTCGACGGCGACTACATCGCGATCGGCGCGCCGGCCTCGAACGCTCCGCCGATCGGAGCGGCCTACGTGTTCTCCCGCGTGACCGGAGCGTGGCGGGAGGAAGCGCGCATCCCCGCCGTCACGGGTGACTTCGACGACCGCTTCGGATCGGCGCTTGCCTTGCGCGGCCAGCGACTCGCCGTCGGCGCGCACCTCGCCAACGGGGCCTGGGTGTTCGAGCGGAATGCGGGAGTGTGGACACGCACGCACGATCTCGTGCCGACCGGACTCGACTGGGGCAGCCGCTTCGGCTTCAGCTTCGCGTTCGCCGGCCGCGATCTGGTCGTGGGCGCGCCCTACGGATCGCCCGCGGGCTCGGCGTTCGTGTTCGATCTCGGGCCGAGCGCCACGTTCACGTACTGCCAGGCGCCGCCGAACATGACCGGCTTGCCGGGACGGATCGGCAACGTGGGGAGCGCGAGCCTGGCGGCCAACGAATTCACGCTCCTGGCTCGCGACCTGCCGCCCAACGCCTTCGGTCTCTTCCTGTGCGGCACGGGCCGTGCGCAGATCCCGATGGCGACAGGCTTCCTGTGCGTCAGTCCGCTCGCTCCCGGCATCGTCCGCCTCAGCCCGATCGTGCACGCGGACGGCGAGGGCTTCGTGACTCACGCCATGGACTTCGTGAACCAGCCGGAGCTCGGCGAGATCCTCCCCGGCGTCCCGTGGTACTTCCAACTCTGGTATCGCAACACGAGCCCGGGCGGATACGACCTCACGGACGGGCTGTGCGTGACGTTCGAACCGTAGACGGGCCTGGTTCGTGCAGGGCGGGCGGCTGCGCTATCCTCCCGGGCGTGAAGCACGCTCGCCGCATCGTCGTCACCGCTGGCCCGACGCGCGAGCACGTCGATCCGGTGCGCTTCCTCACCAACGAATCGAGCGGACGCATGGGCTTTGCGATCGCGGCGGCCGCAGCGCGGGCCGGGCATCGAGTGACGCTCGTCGCTGGACCTGTGACCCTGGACACGCCGAAGGGCGTCCAGCGTGTCGATGTCGTCAGCGCACGGGACATGCTCGCAGCGCTGAAGAAGGCCTGGCGCGGCTGTGACGCGCTCTACATGGCCGCGGCGGTGGCGGACTGGCGGCCGGCGCGGCGCCTCTCGGGCAAGTGGCGGGCGAAGGATGGGGGAGCGCAGAGGACGACGCTCGACCTCGTGCGCAATCCGGACCTGTTGCGTGCGCTCACGGGCGGAAAACGCGATCCGCGGCGCACCGTGATCGCCTTCGCGCTCGAAACCGGCGACGGCGAGCGCCGGGCACGCGCCAAGCTCCAGAAGAAGGGGGCGGACTGGATCGTCCTGAACGCACCTTCGGCCCTGAACAGCGCGCGCACGAGCGTCCGGATACTCGGGGCCGAGGGGATCGAGTTCGCGCTCGACGACAGCCCCAAGTCCGCGGTGGCCAGGCGCCTCGTCGAACTCCTCGATTTGCAATCTTGAAGGATCCGGGCCGCGCCTGCGCGCTTGGATTCGCTCCTGCGAAGTGGTAATCGAGACCTCGAACCAAGCGATCGAGGGGTCGCACGCGGCGTTCGCCGCGACGGACGGCTGCGTGGCGGAGCGCTGACGCCGCCCCTCGCTCTCGCGTCGAAGGACATCGGATGGGACGTAAGCGTAAGGCCGACTCGGACGAGGAAGACGAGATCGCGCCGTCGAAGAGCAAGGCGCGCAGTCGCTGGGGCAGTGTCGTGCGCGGATTCCTGTTCGGGCGCGAGTTCGACGAGGAGACCGGCTCGCGCCTGCGCGAGATCCGGGGGCTCGCGATCCTCGGCTTCTCGGCGTTCCTCGTCGTCTCGATGATCTCGTACTACACGCCGCTCCAGGATCCCGCTGCGCGCGGATGGAACTGGGGCGGGAAGGTCGGCTTCTACTTCGCGAACTACGCCTACATGTCGCTCGGTCTCGCGTCGTACTTCGCGATCCTCGTCGCGGTCGGCTGGGGCTGCACGATGGTCGCGGGGCGGCGCGTGTCGTTCGTGGGGCTGCGAACGCTCGGAGGAGTGTGCTTCGCGATCTCGACCGCGTTCGTCCTGCATTTCATGTTCGGTCCGCCGGGTGACGCTCCGCAATTGGGGATGAGCTCGCGCCTGCCGTACGGGCCGGGCGGGTATCCGGCGTGGGCGCTCACCGACAAGCTCATCGAGCAGTTCGGCGGACCGGGACTCTTCATCGTGCTCCTGATCACGATGCTCGTGTCGTTCCTGCTCGCGACCGAGATGGCCTTCTATCCGGCCTGGCAGGCGTTCCACGAATGGCTGCGCGAGCGGCGCGAGCAGCGGGGCGAGAGCATGGCCTCGGCCGTTCTCGGGTACGTGCGCTCCCTGTTCACGGGCATCTGGAACTTCGTACGCGGCGCGGACTTGCGCGAGGAGTTCGCGACCGCCGGCGGGCCCGCGAGCGCGTTGATGGATGCACCCGCCGTGGAAGCGGCGCCGAAGGCGCGCAAGCCGCGTGCGAAGAAGGAACCGAACCCCGACAACCCCGACGGTCTGCCCGAGCTCGACGAGGACGACATCGAGGACCAGTTCGAGGACGAGCTCGACGAGGACAAGGAGTTCGGCACCGAGCCGACCGAGGAGGAACTGGCCGAGCTGATCGCGGCGGAACAGGCCGCCCTCGCGGAGTCCGAAGCGGACGAGGACGACGACGTCGAGGCGCAGGACGGCGAGGCCGAGGAGCCCGACGAGGACGCCGTCGAGCTCACGCCCAAAAAAACGAAGCTGGAGCACGCACTGGCGAGCTTCCGCGTCGAAGCCCACGTCGTCGGCTCGCAGGTCGGTCCGACGGTGATCTTGTTCGAGCTGGAGGTGTCGCAGGGCACGCGCATGAACAAGGTGACGCAGCTCTCCCAGGAGATCGCCGCGGCGCTGCGCGCGCAATCCGTGCGCGTCATCGCGCCGATCCCCGGACGCGAAACCGTCGGCATCGAGGTGCCGAACTCGAAGCGCCGCGTCGTGCGCATCAGCGAACTCGTCAGCCAGAAGGCCTACGACCCGAAGTACATGGCCCTGCCGCTCTTCGTCGGCATGGACGCGGAGGGCGGTCCGGTCGTCGAGGACCTGGCGCGCATGCCGCACCTGCTCATCGCCGGCACGACGGGCTCGGGCAAGTCGGTGTGCATCAACACCATCCTCGCGAGCCTGCTGCTCACGCGCTCGCCGCACGACGTGAAGATGATCCTGATCGACCCGAAGATGGTCGAGCTGCAGGCCTTCGCGAACGTGCCGCACCTGATGTGCCCGGTCGTCACCGACGCGCGGCAGGCGACGAGCGTGCTGCTCTGGGCCGTCGAGAAGATGGAGGGCCGCTACGAGCTCTTCAAATCGGCCGGCGTGAAGAACGTCAAGGGCTACAACAGCTTGAGCGAGGAGCAGTTGAAGGCCGCGATGAAGGACGAGTGGAACGACGAGCGCACGCCGCGCCACCTGCCCTACATCGTCATCGTCGTCGACGAATTCGCCGACCTCATGTCGGTGTCGAAGAAGGAAGCCGAGCTCGCGATCACGCGCCTCGCGCAGAAGTCGCGCGCCGCTGGCCTGCACGTCATCGTCGCGACGCAGCGGCCGTCGACCGACGTCATCACGGGCGTCATCAAGGGCAACCTGCCCACGCGCATCGCGTTCCAGGTCGCGAGCAAGGTCGACAGCCGCGTCATCCTCGACGAAATGGGCGCCGACAAGCTGCTCGGGCACGGCGACATGCTGTTCCTGCCGCCGGGCGGCGCGAAGTTGAAGCGTGTGCAAGGCGCGCTCGTCGAGGACAGCGAAGTCACGAAGCTCGTCGACTTCGTGTGCCAGGATTCGGCGCCGAATTTCAGCCAGGAGTTGATCCAGGTCGCCAGCGGAGAAGTGCGCCCGAGTTCCGGCGGGGGCGAGGCGGACGGCTCGGAAGAAGACGACATGTTCGACGAGGCCGTGCGCGTCATCCTGAAGAGCAAGCGCGGCTCCGCGAGCCTCCTTCAGCGCGCTCTCGGCGTCGGCTACACGCGCGCTTCGCGCCTGATCGACATCATGACCGAACGCGGCATCGTGGGTCCGTACCGCGGCAGCAAGGTGCGCGAGATCATGATCACGCTGGATCAATGGGAAGAAATGCACGGACCGTCCAAGCCGGGCGGACCGACCGAGGCCGCGGGCCAGGGAAACAACCATGAGTGAACGCAAGCAACTGAACGGCTCCGACTGGCTCGGCATCGCGCTCTTCGCGGTCGGTTCGACCGGCGCGGTGCTGATGCTCCTCTCGATGTCCACCAACGGGCCGATCGAGGCTCAGGGTCCGTTCGGTCCGATCGCCGCCGCCTGGAAGAACACGCTGGGTCTGTTCCCGAGCCTGTTCCTGAACGCGGCAATCGCGTTCCTCGGCGCGCGACTGTTCCTGGAAGTCGGTGCCAGGACCCTCGTGCGCAACCTGATCGGCTGCGCCGGCCTCGCCGTCGCGCTGGCGGTCACGTGCGGTGCCTGGAAGATCGACGCGGGCGGATTCGTCGGCCAGCGCACGGGAGCGGTTCTCTCCGAGCACACGCACGTCGCGGTCGGCACGCTGATCGGGCTGATTTCGTTCTTCGCCGTCGCCTGGTTCGCGTGGTTCCGCTCGAGCGCGATCGCCGAGCCCGCCGGCGAGCTGAGCGCGCCGGTCACGCCCGTGCTCGAGAAATCCGCGACCAGGCATTCCGCGCGCCCGGCCGTCCACAAGACGACCGCCGCCAACGAAGGCGTCTCGCTCGCAGAATCCGCCGCCCTCTTCCCCGAGGAGGAGGACGAACCGGTCGTCGTGAAGAAGCTCACGCCCGACGAGATCGCGCGCGCCTCGATGGCGCCGTTCTCGGCCCAGGAAATTCCCCCTTCCCCGTATCCCGAAGACGTGCGCCGCAAGGGTCAAATCCCTGCCGGCGCGCGGCCGCTCCAGAACCCGAATGCATCCTCAGCAACCCAAAGCTCAGTGCCGACGCCTTCCGTGTACCGCTGGACTGCCCCGCGCGAAGGGCGCGCCGACGACGGCGCTGGAGCGCATCTGGCTGAAGCGCCCGCCGCTCCCGAACGCGAGCAAGACGAACCCCTCGTCGAAGGGCGGGTCGAGCGTGAGGAAGCGGCCGAGCTGAGCGCGCTCGAAACACGCCTGCCGATGACCCCGAGCTGGGAGCGCGAGCCAGTCGCGTTTCAGCCCGAAGTGGGCGACGAAGAGCCGGTCGACGCGTACGGCACGCCGCTCACGCTCGTCGAGAAGCTGCGTCAAGCCCGCCGCGACGGAGGGCTGGATCGCCAGAGCGCCGTGCCCGTCGTCGAGGGTGACGCCATCGTCCCGCGCGAGATCGACGCCGACATCGAGTCCGCGGCCGTCCAACCGGTGTCCTTCAGGGCCCTCGAAGCGCAGACGATCGACGAAGCCGACGCAGTGGAGTTCGAGGAGGAAGAGCTCGAGGAGACGGATCTGTTCGACGAGGCTGGCGACGACGAAATCGTCGACGAAGAGCCCGAGCTGGAGGAGCCCGAGGCCGAGCAGAAGGAAATCGAGCCCGTCGCTCCGGCCGCTCGTCCCGCCAAGGTCGTCGAGGTCCAGCCGAGCCTGTTCGACGCCGTCGCAGAAGCGCAGCCCGCCGCGCCCGAGCGCGAGATCGTGCTCCAGCCGATGCACGCGGCCGACGTGCAGACGCGCACGACGAAGGATCACGTCGTCGAGACCGACGCGCGCACCAAGCTGCTCTCCGAGATCGGCTGCCTGTTCATCGAACGCGGCCGCGTCGCGGTGTCGATGTTGCAACGCCAGTACGAGATGGACTTCGACGACGCCTGCAAGGTGCTCGACGACCTCCAGGAGATGGGTCTGATCGGTCCGTACCTCGGCGGTCAACGCCGTGACATCCTCCTGAATCGCGAACAGTGGCTCGAGCGCGTTTCGCAGGCGGCTGCCTCGCGCTGAAGTGCTCGTGCATCGAGTGAACCCGAGCCGAACGTGACGCGCCGGTTCACCGAAGCCCGGATCGTCGCGCTCCTCCTCCTCGTCTCCGTCGGGCTGCACGCGCTCGTCTACGGCCGGTACTTGCCGTGCGTCGACGGCAGCATCGGCCACGACTACGCCTACTACTTCCCCGACCTCCTGTCGGGAGCGTACTGGTTCCATCAGAATGGCCCGTGGTCGATCCCGTGGTTCACACCCGCGTTCGGCGGCGGTTTGCCCTTCTACGCGCATCCATCCTGCGGATACGTCACGTTCCCACAGGGCGCGGCCATCCTCGGGGGAGCCGTGTTCGCCGTGCGTGCCACCCTCGTCGTGTTCGCGGCGCTCGGATTCCTCGGAACGTACCTGTGTTTGCGCAGGTCCTTCGCGCTCTCGCTCGCGGCGGCGCTGGTCGGCGCGACGATCTTCTCTTGGAACGGGTTCTTCACGGCGCGCATGCTCTCGGGACACCTGTTCTTCCACTCGCAGATGCTGGTGCCGCTCGCCGCGTGGTGGATCACGCGACCGGTGGAGGAGGGGCAGCGCGTTCGGCGGCTCGCCTTCGACGCGCTCTGCGCGGGGCTCGTGTTCGCGTACATGTTCCAGGCGGGGAATTTCTACGGTCTCGTGCCGGCGGGCCTGTCGTGCGCGGCGATCGCGCTCGTGGCGGCACTGCGAGGCGCGCGGATCGCGGATTCGACGATGCGGTTTCTTGGAGCGACCGTCGTCGCGCTCCTTCTCTGTCTCGCCAAGCTGAACGCGGGGCTGGCCTTCCTCGAGTCGTTCCAGCGCTCCGGGTATCCGCTCCCTGGAGCCTCGAATCCACTGGGGGCGCTCGCGCTCGCCTTCCAGTCCCTGTTCGTGTTCCCCTCGGTCGACCTCGGACGCTACCTCCTCGTGAACAAGCGCTGGCGACTCGACCAACACGAGTGGGATTTCTCACTGACTTCTGTGGCGCTCGTTCTGATCGTGGTCGCGGCCATCTCGATGCGGCGCGAGTACCGTGAACGCCTGCGCGGCGGGCGCAACGTCGCGCTCGTGAGCGCTCTCGTCCTCGTGCTGCTCGTTCCGATCGCGGTCAACGTCTACTCGCCGATGTGGACCGCGTTCCTGAAGCAGGTGCCGATCCTCCGCAACTCGAGCAGCCTCGTGCGCTGGTTCGTGGCGTACGTTCCGGTCTTCTCCGTGCTGGCCGCCCTGTCCCTCGATCGGATCGCGGCGGATCCACGGAGGCGGACCAGGCTCGCCTGCGTGGCCATCCTGCTCGTGATCGTGACTCACATCGCGCGCGACCGCAGTTTCTATGCCACGCAACCCTACTCGGCGACGCGCATCGAGAGCGCGTTCGACGCCCTGCGCGAGAAAAGCCACGTGCCCCCGATCGAGCGCTGCGCGATGCAGATCGGACCCGGCGGCCGGCCCTTGCGGCCGCCGGACCGGAACGACGGCCTCGTCGAGGGCACTTCGCCCATCGCGTGCTTCGAGCCGATCTTCGGCTACGAGTTGGAGTGGTTCCCGATGGGCTCCCTTCATCCCGGTCCGGCGCGCGACGTGAGCGAGGGGAAGTACAACTTCAAGAACCCGGCGAGCTACCTGTTCCCCGCGGAGAACGGCCTCGAGCCGGGCGGACACTTCCGTGTCGGGGAGGAGGACGAGTTGGCCGCGCTGCTCGACTACCGGCCGTTCCCGTTCGAGACATCGAACGCACAGCGCGTGGCCGAGACCGTGAACCTGATCGCCGTCGCAGGCGCCATCGCCGGATTGTTCGTCGCCGCGATTCTCGGAATGCGATCGCGGCGAGCGTGAGCAGCCTCGATCCGGGCGGGCGACATTCGCACGCGCGAATCCTCAGGCCACCGTCGTGCGGCGCGGCGCGCGGGCACGCTCGATGGCCAGTGCGAACAGCTTCGCGTAGCGCTGCACGCCGACTGGCCAGCCGCGCTGCGTCTTCACGAAATCGCGCTGTCTTTCGAGCTCGGCCTCGCGCAGCGCCGGATCGGAAGCAAAGCG
Source organism: Planctomycetota bacterium (assembly GCA_044228955.1). Classification (GTDB taxonomy): domain Bacteria; phylum Planctomycetota; class UBA1135; order UBA1135; genus JAEUIA01. Next base: position 14,059 of record JBGATY010000004.1, read on the forward strand.
CCGCAGGGCGTGATACCAGGCCTCCCTCGAGTTCTCGACGAGTTGCGCGCACTCGCCGCGGTAGGCCGGCGCATCGCTGGCGCATGTCAGCGTGCCGGCACCCGCGTACTGATAGAACTTCACGGCCGAGCGGCACCGGTTGAAGCGCGTGTCGAGCAGGGGACACACTCCGATGTCGAAGTCCAGTTCCGCGAGGCGCGCGGGGAACTCCGCGTAGGACGTGCTGGGCACGTGCTCGTAGCGCACGTCCCGCAATGCGTCCGCCAGGCGGCCGAACGTCGCCAAGGTCTCGTTCCGCGCGCGCTGCTCGAGCGGCATGCGCCGGACCTTCTCCACGTGGTCCTCGAAGTTGCGATCGAACATGCCGAAGATCACGAAGTCGACCGGCAGTTCCCGCTGGAGCAGCGCGATCGCGGGAAGCACGGCGGTCAGGTCGTCCGTGTGCGTCGGACCGCCGCACCAGCCGATCTTCAGACGCTGGTTCGCGCGCCGCCTGACCGGCATACGCTCGAGGTCGAGGTGGTTCGGTACGACGACGATCTCGCGTGCCAGGCTTTCGAGCTCGCTCTTCAGGGGTTGCGTCGTCACCGACAGCACGTGCGCCATCCGGCACAGTTCCCGGAACGAGTCGAGGTTCTTTCGCGTCTGTTGCTGGAACGATACTCCGTCGACATGGACGAAATACGGATCGTCGGTGTCGCACACGATCGCCACGCCGCGTTCGTCGGCGGCGCGCAGGAACGGCGTCAGGACCGCGCGCGTGTGGACGTTCATGTCCGTGATGTGCAGGAACACGACATCGGTCGAGTCGAGCGCGCTCGTGTCGGCGAACACTTCGGTCCCGCGCCGGCGCCCCAGCGACTCCAGCGGAATGCGCTCGATCATGCCGGCGGCTTCCATGAAGCGCAGCGGATCGAGGATGCGCAGAGCCTTGGAGGGATTGTGCGCGATCTGCTCGCTGAAGATCACACGCAGGCTCACGTTGCGCGTCCTCGAGTGACTTGCCCCGCGACCCGACGAGCCCTGCTCGGATCCGACTGGCGACGGACGTTCGCGTGCATTCCAGGGTTTTCGTCCGGCTCCGTTTGAAACCTGCGCGTGCCGAGATCGTTCTCCCAGAGGTGAGAGGAATGCTGTCCGGTATCCTCCCCGGCCATGATCTCGCCGCGCCTCCTGTGCCGCCCGTTCCTCCCCGCGGTCCTGTTCCTGTGCTGCGCCTGCGCCACGACGGCAAGGGAGTCCCCCGGCGCCGCCGGGACCCTACTGATCGTCGGCGGCGGCCTCGACGACGACAGTCGTCCCATCTACGAGCGCTTCGTCGAGCTCGCTTCCGCGCACGGGCCCGCGAACATCGTGATCGCGACCGCGGCGACCGGCACCGAGGAGGACGAAGCCGTCGACAAGAGCGAGGCGCTGCGCGTGTGGGCGCCGGGCGTTCCCGTCCTGGCCATCGCCCGCGCTGCCTCGACCGAGACGACAGTCGCCGCGATCGACGCCGCGACGGCGATTCTCTTCACCGGTGGTGACCAGAAGCGCATCACGGATCGCTATCGCCCCGATGATCGTGATACGCCGGAGTGGCTCGCGATGCGTCGGCGGCTCGCGCGCGGCGGCGTGATCGCCGGCTGCAGCGCGGGCGACGCGATGATGGGCGAAGTGATGATGCTCACCGGCGGCAGCGCCGCCGCGCTCGGCATCGCGCCCAAGGAGGTGAAGGACGGCGAGGTCCCCGTGCTCGGCCCGAGGATCGGCCCGGGCATGCGCTTCCTGCCGTGGGCCATGACCGATTCGCACTTCTTCGAGCGCGACCGAGTCGGCCGTTTCGTCGGGGCGCTCGAGAAGAGCGGGAAGAGACTGGGACTGGGCGTCGGCGAAGACGGCTGCGTCGAGATCGATCTCTCGAGCGGCGAAGCGAGGGGGATCGGCGTGAGCGAGAGTCTGCTCGTCGACGTAGGACGCCTCGAGCGCGACGGGCTCTGGCGTCGGAACCTCCTCGCGCGCGTGATCCGCCAGGGCGATCGCTTGTCCCTGCGCGAGCGACTCGCCGCGCCGCCCCCGCCGCTGCCCTCCGGGATCGGCGGAGCCGCGCACGACGTGCCCGTCGTCGAACCGGGTCAGAATCGCCAACTGGCCTCTTGGCGCCTGTTTCGCCTTGCCGCTACGCCGGGTAACGGCGCGCAACGGCTCGCGCTCGACGGTTGGCAGATCAACGCGTGGCCGGCCGGTGGAGGCGAGATCGCGTTCGAAGTCGGGCCGCGCTGATCGGAACGTGCCTCCGCGGACAGCGCCGGGATATACTCTCCGCCCACGAATCACGGCTCCGGGGAGTCGCGCAGGCCGGCGCCGAGCACCGCGATGCCGCAGAGCCCGCCCGCGCGGTGCCGACCGATCCGGACGGTCGCGTTTTCGAACGAGAACAGCCCGAATGTAATAAAAAGCAACCCTCCGTCTCGCACGTGCACCTCGGTTGCGCGCGCAACCTGATCGACTCCGAGTTGATGCTCGGGCGCATGGCGGAGGCCGGCGTCGTCATCACCGACGACGCGTCCGTGGCGCACACGGTCGTCCTCAATACGTGCTCGTTCATCGGCCCGGCGCGTGAGGAGTCGGAGAGCGCGATTCGCGACCTCTTGAAGAAAAAGAAGAAGGGCGAGATCGAGCGCGTCGTCGTCGCCGGTTGCCTGGTGCAGCGCTACAAGCACGACCTCGCCGAGAAGTTCCCCGGCGTGGACCTGTTCGCGGAAATCAGCGACTACAGGGCGCTCGCGAAGTCGGTCAAGGAGTTGACCGAGGGCCAGTCGACGGCCAACTACCTCGAAGGTCCGGGACTCCGCGAACCCGATCGAGACGGCGCGCGATTGCTCGCGACGCCCGGCAGCTACGCCTACCTGCGCATCAGCCACGGTTGCGACCACACCTGCAGCTTCTGCGCCATCCCGTCGATCCGCGGGCCGCATCGCAGCAAGTCGCTCGAGGATCTCGTGTCGGAGGCGCGCGAACTCTCCGAAGCGGGCGTCAAGGAACTCGTGCTGGTCGCCGAGGATTCGACGGCGTGGGGGCGCGAGGGCGGCCGGGAACTACCCGATCTCGTCGAGGCGCTCGCTGGTGTCGAAGCCGTCAAACGCATCCGCGTCATGTACGCCTACCCCAACCGCTTCCCCTGGCGACTGACCGAGGTGATGCGCGCGCACCGCAACGTCGTCCCGTACCTCGACATCCCGATGCAACACATCGCGACGCCGATGCTGCGCGCGATGCGTCGCGCGGGGAGCGGCGATCAGGTCCGCAAGATCCTCGATCGCCTGAAGAGCGACGTGCCGGGGATCACGCTGCGCACGACGCTCCTGTTGGGCTTTCCCGGCGAGACCGACGCCGATGCGGCCGAGGCCGTGGCCTTCGTGCGCGAGTACGAGATCGCTCGGCTCGGGGCGTTCACGTATTCGCCCGAACAGGGCACGCCGGGTTTCGAACTGCCCGGTCGAGTGCCCGCGGACGTCGCCAAGGCGCGCTACGACGCCGTCATGGCGGCGCGCGACGAGGTGCTCGAGAAGACCCAAGGGGCGCTCGTGGGCAGCGAAATCGAGATCCTGGTCGACGAGAGCCACCCTGACGCCGAGGCCGTGGTCGGCCGCTCGGCGCACGACGCCCCCGAAGTCGACCTGATCGCCGTGGTGCGGGGATCGCGCGCCAAGGTCGGCGAATTCGTGAGGGTGCGCGTGGACAGTCTGGATTCCGAGTCGAACCTCGTGTGCTCACCGCTGCGCAAACGCTAGAAGGGAGGCGCTCGATGGGCGTCTTCACGTATTGGCCGAACCGGATCACGGCGCTGCGCTTCCTCGGCGCGCTCGTGCTGTTCTGGATCCTCGCGCAGGACGAGAGTCGGCGGACGCTGGGCCTCTTCGTCGATCGCGCCTGGCTGCGCTGGGCTTTCTGGACGTTCATCGTCGTCGCCGTGAGCGACGTCCTCGACGGCTGGCTCGCGCGACGCGGCAATCACGTCACGGCCTTCGGACGCATCGCCGATCCGTTCGTCGACAAGGTGCTCGTGCTCGGCACCATGATCTTTCTGGCGGTCCTGCCTTGGTCGGAGCAGTGGTTCCCGGCCTGGATCGTGGTCGTCGTCCTCGCGCGCGAGTTCCTGATCACGGCGATCCGCGGCTACGTGGAGAGCATGGGCGGCGAACTGTCGGCCGACTGGTTCGGCAAGGTCAAGATGTTCGCGCAGTGCTTCGCGATCGGCATCGTGATCGGCATGAAGGCGTTCGAACTCGAGACGGAGTTCTGGAGCACGATGGGGCACGTGTTCGTGTGGCTCACGCTCGTGACTTCGATCGGCTCGTGTTTGAGCTACATGTTCAAGACGAGGCGCTTCCTCCTCGACGAGGTCAGCTGATGGGCGACAAGCTCAAGCTCGCGCTCGTCTCTTTCGGATTCCTCGGCTGTTCGCCGTTCGCGCCCGGCACGTTCGGCACGCTCGGCGGAGTGTTGATCGCCTGGCTGTTGAAGGACACGGCCTGGTTCCCGCTGTGGGTAGCGCTCGCTTGCGTCGTCCTGTACGTCGCGACGCAGCCGCTCGGCGAGTGGTCCGAGCGCTACGCGCAACGCAAGGATCCGGGGATCTTCGTCGTCGACGAAGTCATCGGCTACCTGATCACGATCGCGTGGACGAAGGGCCCGAGCCTCGTCGCGCTCGCGGTCGCGTTCTTCGTGTTCCGTTTCTTCGACATCGCCAAGCCGTGGCCCTGCCGGCGCATGGAGAAGATCGGCGGCGGACATGGCATCCTGCTCGACGACGTTTTCGCGGGCGTGTGGGGGCTCGTGTTCGTCATGATCCCGGCTCGTATCTTCCTCGATTCACTGGTCTGGACGGTGTGACATGGCACGCACGAAGAAGGACTCCGAACTCTCGCTCTCCGGGCAGTCGCTCGCATCCAAGTTCGCCATCACGATGTCCTTGTCGCTGGCCGTGGTGATGCTGATCGCGGGTGCGTTCCTCTACTCGCGCATGGTCAGTGCGGCCGAGGCGGTGCAGGAGAAGACGTTCATCGAGGCCACGCGCCTGCAGGGCCCGCTGCTCGAGCAGATGCGGGACGATCACCAGGCGGAGATCCGCGAGAAGGTCTACGGCGAAAAGCCCGATCCGAACAGGAAGCGCGTCGAGAATCCGGTCGCGATCCCGAACAGCCCGACGCAGTCATTCGCCGACGGCATGGTCAAGCGCGTCGACGTCCTCTACGGCGACAACCGTCAGACCCGTGGGCACATGTACCTCTACAAGGACATCATGCCGCCGCTGCTCGTGCCCGCGACGGCGAAGGACAGCGCGGGCGACGGTCTCCTGCCGATCATCCTCGGCGTCACGCTGTTCGTCATCCTCGTAGGCGCGCTCGTCGCATACCTCGTCGGTTCGGCCGTCGCGCGGCCGCTCGAACTGATCGTCGGGGACATCGCGCAGATCAGCCGCGGCGACCTGCGGCACAGGACTCGCGTGCGGGCCGGCGGCGAGGTGATGCTCCTCGCGAAGTCGATCGACCGCATGGCCGGCAACTTGGAACAGGCTCAAGCCGCGCAGCTCGAACTCTCCGTCCGCGAGCGCGAGATCGCGCTGGCCGGGGACGTGCGCGAAGCCCTGCTCCCGCAAACGACGCCGGCGATACCGGGATACGACCTCGCCTCGCTGCACGTCGACTCTCCGACGCCGGGCGGCGATTTCCACGAGTACATCGAGCTCGAAGGCGGCCGCGTCGGGCTCCTGGTGTGCGACGTCAGCGGACGCGGCGTGCCCGGCGCGATGATCGGAGCGATCGCCCGATCGTACCTGCGCGTCGAGCTGGCGCGCGGCGGCGACGTCGCCGAGGCATTCAACCGCGTCAACGCCGAGGTCGCGCGCGACGTGCGCCGCGGCATGTACGTCACGGCCCTCTACGTGCTGGTCGACCCGGCCCAGGGCATCGCGACGGTCGCGTGCGCGGGCCACAAGATGCCGCTCATCCGCTACGCCGCCGCGGACAGGAAAATACGCCTCGTGCAGAGCGAGGGCATCGCGCTCGGATTCGACAAGGGGCCGGTGTTCAAGCGCACGCTGCAAGTGCAGAAGATCCCGATCGATCCGGGGGACCGCATCGTGATCGCGAACACGGGGCCGGCCGCCGTGAAGAACGAGGACGGCAAGGAGCTGGGCGAGAAGGACTTCTACCGCTTCGTCCTCCAGCATGCCGGCCTCGGGTCGAACGCCATGCTCGAGGCCGTGAAGAAGGACCTCTCGAACTACGCAGGGTCCGAGCCCTTCCCCGCCGACATCTCGATCATCAGCTTGCGCCGGAAGAATTGAGCCATGGACATCGCCGAGTTCCAGAAGAAGATCGAGCACATCTACTTCGCTCGCGATTCAGCGCGCGGACTCGCCGGGACGCACATGTGGTTCTGCGAGGAGGTCGGCGAGCTGACGCGCGCGCTGCGTCGCAACAAGCGCGAGGAACTGGAAGGCGAGTTCGCCGACGTCCTGGCGTGGCTCGCAACGCTCGCTTCGATAGCGGAGATCGACCTCGAGGCCGCCGCAGCCAGGAAATACGGCCAGGGCTGTCCGCGTTGTCGCGCAACTCCTTGCGCTTGCCCATGATGGTCACGTCATGGGCAAAGTGGGGGAGACCGGCACGTTCGCGTTCATCGCGCGGGAGAAAGAGCCCGTTCGTGCGAGCGCATTCGTCGACGTCGCGCTGAATCGGCCGGTTCGGCGCGAATTCACCTACGCCGTTCCCGTCGAGCTGGAAGACAAGGTCGCTCCCGGCGTGCGCGTCGCGGTGCCGTTCGGCTCGCGTCGCGAGGTCGGAGTCGTGGTCGCCAAGCGATCGGAGTCGAACCTCGAGACCGAGAAGATCCGGCCCATCGCGTCGGTGCTCGACGACGAAGCGCTCGTGGGTCCGGACCTGCTCGAGCTCACGCACTGGATGGCGAACTACTACGCCTGTTCCTGGGGCGAGGCGCTCTCGGCCGTCCTGCCGTCCGCGCTCAAGCGCGAGGGCGGCGCGCGACAGGTCACGCGCATCCGCGTCGCCGACGGGGTGACCGCCGAGCGGGTCGCCGAGCTCGAGGAGACCCACCCGAAGCACCACCGCATGTTGCGCACGCTGCTGGAACTGGGCTCGCCGATCGAACTCAGGGATCTGTGCCGCAGGCTCAACCTGTCGCCCGCGTTCGCGAAGACGCTGGAGAAGAAGGGCCTCGCGACGATCGAGAAAATCGACGCCGAGAACGACGTGCTCGCGAGTTCCAGTGTCGTCCGCCGCCGTCCACAGACCCTCTCTCCCGATCAGGCGAAGGCGCTCGAAGCGATCACGCGCGTGCTCGACGCGTCCGAATACAGGACGCTCCTGCTGCAGGGCGTGACCGGCAGCGGCAAGACCGAGGTGTACCTGCGCGCGATCGAGGAAGCGCTTGCGCGCAAGAAGGGCGCCATCGTGATCGTGCCCGAGATCGCGCTCACGCCGCAGACGGTCGGCTGGTTTCGCTCGCGCTTCGGCGACGTCGCGGTGCTGCACAGTCGCCTGACCGACGCGCAACGCCGCACGATGTGGCAGCGTGTAAAACGCGGTGAATGCCGCGTCGTCGTCGGTGCGCGCTCGGCCGTGTTCGCGCCGGTCGCGGACTTGGGCGTCATCGTCGTCGACGAGGAGCACGAACCGTCGTTCAAGCAGGAGAACACGCCGCGCTACCACGCTCGCGACGTGGCCGTGATGCGCGCCAAGAGCGCGAAGTGCGCTTGCGTGCTCGGCTCGGCGACGCCTGCGCTCGAGACGTGGCACAACGCGAAAGCCGGGCGCTACGAGCACCTGCACCTGCGCGAGCGCGTGCAGGGCGGAAAGCTGCCGCCCGTCGACGTCGTCGATCTGCGCGCGGAATCGAGCGAGGTGAAAGGCCCCGCGCTCTTCTCGCGGCGCCTGAAGGAACTGCTCGTCGGCGCGCTCGAGCGAGGCGAGCAGTCGATCCTGTTCCTGAATCGCCGCGGTTTCTCGCCGACCCTGTGGTGCGGATCGTGCGGCGAAGTCGTGCGCTGCACTCGTGCTGCGAGGAAATCGTGCCGCCGAAGAAGTGCCCGAGCTGCACGTCGCCGCAGATGCGCTACCTCGGCGCCGGTTCGGAGCGCATCGAAACCGCGATCAAGGCGTTCCTGCCGAGTGCCCGAATCGCGCGCATGGACTCCGACACGATGTTGCGTCGCGAAGACTACGAGAACGTGCTCGAGAGCTTCGGCCGGGGGGACATCGACGTGCTCGTCGGCACGCAGATGATCGCGAAGGGCCTCGATTTCCCGCGCGTCACGGTAGTCGGGATCATCTCGGCCGATCACGCGCTGCACATGCCCGATTTCCGCGCCTCCGAACGCACGTTCCAACTGCTGGCGCAGGTGTCGGGCCGCGCGGGCCGGGGTGAACTCCCCGGTCGCATCGTGGTGCAGACGTCGACGCCGATGCACCCCGCGATCCGGTTCGCGACGACGCACGACTTCGAGGGTTTCGCCGCACAGGAAACGCGCAACCGTCACGACCTCGGCTATCCGCCCTTCGGCCGATTGATGCGCGTCGTCTTCGAGGACGACGATCCGGCGCAGGTGAAAACCGCGGCGGCCGAATGCGCGGCGCTGCTCGCGTCTGCGGCCGCTGCCGAAGGCGTGTCCGTGCTCGGACCCGCCGAAGCTCCGTTCGGTCTGCTGCGCGGCCGTACGCGCTGGCACATGCTCCTCAAGTCCGACGCCACGGGCCGTGGCCTCCCGCGTCTGCGCGGATTGCTCCAGGACTGGACCGACACCCACGCGCGCCCGAAGCTCGTGATCGACATGGATCCCGTGTCGATGATGTGACACGGGGCAGCTCTCGCTAGCGCCGCTCAGCTCCTCGCTTCCAGGCGCGGTTCCAACGGCCCCCAGCGACTGCACTCAACGAGCAGCGGAGGGCTACGAAAACGTCGTGCCGCTGTAGCAGACTCCCCGCTCTTCACCTGGAGCCACACTCGCGAGCGAGGACGTCGCCCGGCCCTGGGCGTCCCATCTGGTGCGCGTCCGGACTCGACCGGAGGAAGCGCAACGCGTGTACGAACAAGAGCCCGCTGCGGGGACCCCGTCCCGGGCCAAAGATGGGATCAGGATTCGACGTCTGGGGCATGGTTTCTCCTCGTCGGTTCGTGTCGCAGTCCTCGTTTACCGATCGGAGACGCTCATGTTCCCCCGCGCGCTCGCCAGCTCGTTCGGCATCGCCTTCCTGACCGCCGGTTCCCTGCACGCCAACGTGCTGATCGGCAACGGGCCGGGTTCGCCCTACATGGGCATTCAGCACGCTGTCGGCGTCGCTCAGCCCGGCGATGTCGTGCTCGTCCGCCTTGCCATCACCGAGGGCATCACCGTTTCGAAGGGCATCACGCTCGTCGCCGACGTGCCCGGGAGGCTGACCTGGTCGGGCGTGTTCCGTGTGCAGGGTGTACCGGCGGGAGAGACATTCCTGCTCAGCGGATTCAACCTGGGTCTCGCATCCAGCACGCCGCTCGTCATCACCGGCAACGCCGGAGCGGTGCGCATCCAGGACTGCGGCGTTCTCCCCATCCCCGTCCCCAATCAAGGGCCGACCGTGGGTGTCACGTGCGACTCGAGTTCCGACGTCGCGTTCCTGAACTGCGGCATCACCGGCGGCAGCGGTCCGGGTTCGCCCTTCACGCCGACCTCCGGCGCGTTGGGACTTTCGCTGATCGGCTCGACCGTGACGATCCAGGGTTCCGACGTCGGCGGCGGATACGGGCTCGCGGGCACCGGTATCCCGCCGAGCGGACCGACGCCGGGCACGGGGGGGGGACCGGCGGTGCGCTGCACGGGTGGAACGCTCCTGCTTCAGCACTCGAACGTGCACGGCGGCCGAGGCGGTAACGGATCCCTCGGTAGTTGCGGCCAGTTTTTCCCGAGCGCGGGCGGGGCTGGCGGCAAGGGTCTGACCCTCCTCGGCGGCGCGGTCGCCCGCGCGATCGGCGGACGGACGCTCGGCGGAGCGGGCGGCGTCGGGGGCACGTCCACGTGTGCACAGGCACCGAACGGCGCGACCGGACTCGACGTCGACGCCAGCGGCGGCACGCTGACGAGGATTCAGAGCGTCGATCGCACGTTCACGACTCCGCGGATCGTGCGCGTCGGGACGCCGCTCACGCTGGGTCTCCACGGAGTTCCAGATGAGCACGCGTACTTGGTGGCGAATCCGGTGTCCGCGTTCATGGACATTCCCGCGTTCGAGGGCGTGCTGCTCGCAGCGCCGGACTTCCGTCGCGTGGAGTACGGAGTCGTCGGTGCGGACGGTTCCCTCGTCCTGCCGCTCACGACTCCGGCCGTGCCTGGCGCAGGAACGAACGACCTCATGCACGTCCAACCCCTGATGCTCGACGCACTGGGCGGGCTGCATCTGGGCTGCGCGAGCATCGTCATCCGTGTCGATGCATCGAACTGAATCGACGCTGTGGTGGCGGCTCGCGGCTGCGACCACAGCTCGCATTCGGGGAGTGTCGGCCAAAACCCGCACTGTCGAGACGAAGCCAGCCTGCAACTAGAGGATCAGCTTCGTGTTCGCTCTCGCGCGGACGGCCGGAATGCTCCTGCTCGTGGCGCCCGTGTTCGTGGGGCGGGAGCGGAAGGCCCGGACGACGGCCTGAGCGCGGAGCGGTCAGCGCATCGACACGGACTTCGCGCGCTTCGACTCGCACAACTCGCGAAAACGCTGGAACAAGTGTGCGCTGTCGAGCGGACCCGGAGCGGCCTCGGGGTGGTATTGGACGCTGAAGACCGGCGCCTTCTTGTGGCGCATGCCCTCGACCGTCATGTCGTTCAGGTTCACGTGCGTCAGCTCCAGGTCCGCGCCCATCGATTTCGGGTCGACGGCGTAGCTGTGGTTCTGCGAGGTGATCTCGACCTTGCCGGTCGTCATGTCGCGCACGGGATGATTCGCGCCATGGTGTCCGAACGGCATCTTGTGCGTCTTCGCGCCCAGCACGATCGACAGGATCTGGTGGCCGAGGCAGATGCCGAAAATCGGCTTCTTGCCGACCAGCTTGTCCATGGCGGCGATCGCGGGCTTCACCGCGGCCGGATCACCCGGGCCGTTCGAGAGGAACACCGCTTCCGCGTCGAGTCCGAGCACGTCGTCCGCGCTCGTTCCGGCGGGCACGACCGTGACGTCGAATCCGCAGTGCACGAGGCTGCGCAGGATGTTGCGCTTGGCGCCGAAGTCGTACGCGACGACGCGGATCTTGCGCTCGCCCGCCGAGGAGGGGATCAAGTCCGGATAGGACGCGTCGTAGCCTTCGACCCATGCGTAGGGCGTCGAGCACGTGACGCCGACCGTCAGGTCGCGGCCGTCGGTTGCGGGAGCGTTGCGGGCCTTCTTGACGAGCGACTCGTGATTCGAGTCCGTCGTCGAAACCCAGACGCGCATCGAGCCTTCCTCGCGCACGATGCGGGTCAGGCGCCGCGTGTCGACGCCCTCGATCGCGACGACCTTCTGTCGGACGAGATACTCGGGGAGCGTCATGCGCGAGCGAAAATTGCTCGCCACCGTGCTCATCTCGCGGATGACGAAGGCCTCGGCCCACGCGCGTCCGCTCTCGGCGTCCTCCTCGGGCACGCCATAATTGCCGATGAGCGGATAGGTCATGATCACGACCTGCCCCGCGTACGACGGATCGGTGAGGATCTCGTGGTAGCCGGTCATCGCCGTGTTGAACACGAGATCGCCGCCCGCCTCGCCGCGCGCGCCGGCCGCGCGACCCTCGAGGACCAGGCCGTTCTCGAGCGCCAACCACGCCTTCGATTCGCTCATCGCTCGTCCTTCCGTTCGCGCGCGTTGATCAACGCCGCCATGTACCCAGCTCCGAATCCGTTGTCGATGTTCACGACCGCGACGCCCGACGCACACGAGTTGAGCATCGCCAGCAACGCGGCGATTCCGCCGAAACTCGCGCCGTAGCCCACCGAGGTCGGCACCGCGATCACCGGACGTTCGACGAGTCCGCCGATCACGCTCGGCAGCGCACCTTCCATTCCGGCGACGACGACCAGGGCCTCGGCGCGCTGCAAGAGCTCGGTGTGCGCGAGCAGCCGGTGGATCCCCGATACGCCCACGTCGCTCAGGCACTCGACCCGCGCGCCGCACAGGCGTGCGGTGACGGCGGCTTCCTCGGCAACAGGCAGGTCGGAGGTTCCGGCGCAGACGACGAGCACGAGCCCGGTGGCACTCATGCCGTTCTTTGGCTCGACCGTGATGGTGCGCGCGATCGCGTTGTGCTTTGCTCGCGGCAACTCGAGGAGGCACAACCGCGCCGCGTCGTCGGACACGCGCGTGACGAGCAGGCGCTCATGGTGTTCGAGGATGGTGCGCGCGATCTCGAGGATCTGAGTCGGCGTCTTGCTCGCGCCGTAGATCACTTCCGGATGTCCGCAGCGCAACTCGCGGTGTGTGTCGACGCGCGTGTGTCCGATGTCGACGAAGGCCTGGGATTTCAGGCGATTCAGGCCCGTTTCGACGTCGACGCGGCCGTCGCGCACGGCTTCGAGCAGCTCTCTCATCCCGTTTTTCAAGCGGGAGCAGTCTACGGGTTGCCTGCGCTCGACGCGACGTCCGGCCCGTGGTTCGAGGCCCCCCTCGAGTCACGCCCTCGACACGCCCTCTTCCGGTCGGAATGCTCGCGTTCCTCATGCCTGCGTTCCATCGACGTATCCGCCTCGCGCTCCTCCTCCTCGCCGCGACTTGCGCCTGCCGGAGCCCCGCGCCCGCGCCTTCGCAGCCGGAGATCGAACTCGCCGCCGCGGAGTCTGCGTACGCGCGCGATCCGCGCGACGAGATGGCGGCGGTGTGGCTCGGCCGGCGGCTCGGATACGTCGGCCGGTACGAGGAGGCGGTTTGGGCGTTCACCCGCGGGCTCGAGGTGCACCCCGACAGCGCGTGGCTGCTGCGGTTCCGCGGGCATCGCTTCATCACGCTGCGGCGCTTCGACGACGCCGCGCTCGATCTGCAGCGCGCCCGCGATCTCGCCGCGCTCCGTCCCGACGAGGTCGAACCGGACGGCGCACCCAACAAGGACAGGATTCCGATCGGCACGCTGCGCTCGAACATCGACTACCACCTGGGGCTCGCGCACTTCCTGCGCGGGGATTTCGCGGCGGCCTGGCGCGTGTACGACGCCGGGTTCGATCTCGCGCGGCACAATGGGGATCGTCTCGTGTCGCACACGTACTGGGCCTGGTTGACGCTCATGGAACTCGGGAGGAGGGACGATGTGGCCAGGCTCCTCGAGCCGATTCAGGCCGACATGCCACTGCACGAGAACGAGAGCTACCGGGCGCTCCTGATGCACTTCAAGGGCGAGCTGAGCGAGAAGGACTTGCTCGCGGACACGGCGACGAAGAAGAACGATCTCGCGACGCGCGGGTTCGGGGCGGGGATGAAGCGCCTTTTCGACGGCGATCGAGCCGGTGCGCGCGAGCTCTTCCGTCGCGTGGTGCAGTCGGCCCCGGCGGCCTCGTTCGGTTTCATCGCCGCCGAGACCGAGTTGTCGCGGTCCTTCGGCGAAACTCGTGCAGGCGGCTAGGGCGCGCGCAATTCCACCTCGGCGAATCCGGCGGCTTCGCCGTTCCTGCCGCTCACGCGCGAAACGACGGCGAGTTCGATCTGGCGGACCATGATCGGCTTGGGCAGCTCGTACACGCTCTTCTTCAGCGGATCCGGATCGAGGTCGAACTCGACGAACTTGGGTTCGTCGTTCCACCGCAAGCGCACACGGGTGACGCGACCGTAGAGATCGGCGTCCCGCTCGCATGCATTCGGCTGCGAGATGAGCAGCGTCTTGGCGCGCACGGGTTTCTCGATCTCGATGACGAGCTTCGGCGCGGCGTCGTCGGCCTTGCACACCCAGCCGTGGAACTGCAGGCCGTCCAGTGCGCGCCACGCCGGCGTGTAGACGTCGTATTCGCTCGTGCCCGTGATCGACTCGATTTTGGCCTCGGCGAGCAGATTCCGTTCCGGCCGCGAGTAGGGGAGCATCCACGGTTCGAGGACGTCGCGCACGCGCACCGTGAGCAGCTTCGACGCGGATGTTTCGGCGACCGCATCCGGGGGCGCGTCCGCTGAAAGGTACGTGACGCGCGCCGAGACCGTGTGGTCGCCGTTCTGCGCGAGCGGGTGCCGCAATACGAACGCTTCGGAGTCGAATGGCGCGCCACGCGGTTCCTCGAGCCGCGCCACCAAAGTTCCGTCGACCGTCCATTCGACCGCGGTGACGCGAATCGAGCGGGCCTGACCGCCACCGTTCCTTTCCACGAATGCCGGCGCGAAGCCGGTCACCCCCGCGACGAGGCCGCCTTGCGACCGGGCGCGCACCCACACGTCGGCGTCGGGGTCTTCCGCGACGGCTCCCGGGAAGGCTCGGGCATGCGACGGGCCGCTCGAGACCTTCGTCGCCTGCGCGAGGAACAGGAGCGCGAAGCACGTGTTCGCGTTGGTCATCGGTCGCGGCGGCCATTCCGTCTTGCCGCCGGACGCCGACCACGAACCATCCGCGCCTTGAGAGCGCACGATCTGGGTCGCGCCCTCCTTGTACCAGAGGTGCGTTCCGATGCGTTCGAGACCGAGCAGGCTGCCGACGCGCTCGAGGCCGTAGAGGTAGTAGTACGTCCACGCCTCGTCGCCCGACGGGTTCGCGTCGACCGCGAAGTGGTCCTCCAACCACGCGATCGCTTGCGCCTTGGCGTGCAGGAAGTCGGGCGCGAGCTGCGTCGGCACCTTGCCCTGCAGCATTTCGTCGCAGATCGCCAGCACGCAGATGCCCGTCGCGGTCATCGAGCCGCTGGCCTTCTTCTCCCCGTCCGCGTAGTGGAAACCCGCCGGGTCGACCTCGCGCGGGCCGACGCCCGTGCGCACGGTGCCGCTTCCGCTCGGCGTTTCCTGGAAGCGCAGCATCGACTCGATCGAATCGATCCACACGTCGCGCGGGACCTTGATCCCCGACTGGGCCGCGGCGCGCAAACCGAGCAGCGCGTACTGGATGTTCGAGGGGTCGTTGCGCGAGCGCTGCTTCGTGTAGCCCCACCCTTTCTCGCTCTGCATGTCGAGCAGTTGCGCCACGTCACGCTGCATGCGCGCCTTGTGGGAGGCATCGTGAAGTGCGCCGTAGAAGAGCAGTTCGACGCCGTTCGCGTACGTCGTGGCCGGTGCGCAGCCCTCGAGGTGCGCGAGAGCGCGCAAGATCGCCGGGTGCTTCGCATCGACCCGGCACTTCAGGAGCGTGTAGGCGCTGAATGCGGTCTGCGCGTTGCGCAGATCCATCGTCTTGTCGCTGGCGGTCGATTCGGTCGTCCACGAGCCGTCGCGATTCTGCGAGCGCAGGAGGAACTCGACCCCGCGCGCGATGCACTCGTCGACGGCCGCTTCGTCGGGGCCGAAGCGCGGATCGACCACGATGCGCGGCCGCGGATCGACCTGGAACAGCGCGGCGGCGGCGAACAGGAACGGAGCGAACATCATCGCGACGCTGCGTCGAGAGCGAGATCGGCCACTCGTCCGGCGGCAAACAGCTCGTAGCCGAGTCCCGCGATCATCACCGCGTTGTCCGTGCAATAGGCGGGCGAGGGGAAGAAGGCCCGCACTCCGACGGCCGCTGCCCGCGAAGTCATGTCGGCGCGCAGGCGCCGATTGCAGGCGACGCCGCCCGCGACGAGCACGGTCGACAGCCGTTCGGCGCGAGCTGCGCGCAAGGTCTCCTCGACGAGCGAATCGCTCACGGCGGCCTCGAACGACGCTGCGACGTCGGCTCTCCGCGGAATGTCCTCTGGAGCCGGCGTCGGCGCGCGCGCGTCCTGGCCGCGCACGTGGTAGAGGACCGCGGTCTTGAGTCCGCTGAACGAGAAACCCAGCCGGCCGTCCTTCGCGCGGAAGCGCGGGAACGCGAACGCCTTGGAGTCCCCGTCGGCCGCCAGCTTGGAAACGCGCGGCCCACCCGGATAGCCGAGTCCGAGCACGTGAGCCACCTTGTCGAACGCCTCGCCGGCCGCGTCGTCGCGGGTCGTCGCCAGCAGGCGCAATTCGAGCGGTGATTCCGCCCGGTACAGAGCCGTGTGGCCTCCAGAAACGACGAGCGCGATGCAGGGGTAGGGCGCGAACTCGTGCTCCATCGTCGCGGCGTAGACGTGCGCTTCGATGTGGTGCACTCCGACGAGCGGCAGGCCGCGCACCCAGGCGAGCGCCTTCGCGGCCGATACTCCGACGAGCAGGGAACCGATCAGGCCCGGCCTCGTCGTCACGGCGATCGCATCGATGTCGTCGAGCGTGACCTGCGCCCCGCGGAGCGCGTCGTCGATCACCGGCATGATCTTCTGCAGGTGCGAACGCCCCGCGACCTCGGGCACGACGCCTCCCCACTGCGCGTGGATCGCAGCCTGGCTGTGGATCGACGAGGAGAGGATCTCGCGCCCTCCGCGCACGATGGCCGCCGCAGTCTCGTCACAGGACGATTCGATGCCGAGCACCAGCGGTTTCACGGCGAACTCCGGCGCTCCGGCCCCGGGCGCTTGCCCGCGAACAGGTCCAGCGCGGACTGGATCTGCGCGTCGACGGGAATCGGCTGCACGACGGTCAGCCGGCTGTCTTGCTCCCAAGCCGCGATGGCGGCGCGGTAGCGGCGCGAGGGACTCGCCGCCGCGAGGCGCTCGCGCAACACCTTGCGCTCCTCCGCCGAGATCGAAACGTGCAGATCGGGCTGGATTCCGCGCAGTTTCGCCGGGTCGGCGCTGTGCTCGAGGTTCGTGTGCGTCGGCGTGTAGTAGTACGAAGTCGAGACCTTCATCACCGGTCCTGGATCGCCGAAGCGATGCAGCGTCTGGACCATGCCCTTGCCGTACGTGGGACTGCCGACGAGCACGGCCGCGCGATGTTCCTGGCAGGCCGCCGCGAAGACCTCGCTCGCGCTCGCGGTCCCTTCGTCGACGAGCACGACGAGCGGCGTCCCGGCGTAGCGAGCCGCGCCCTCGCGGGCCGAGTAGCGCACGGGTTCTCCGCGGCCCTCGGTCGAGGTGATCAGACCCTCCCGGACGAACAGTCGCGCCATCTCGACCGCCGACACGAGGACTCCGCCCGGATTTTCGCGCAGATCGAGGACGAGCGCGCGCATGCCGTCCCCTTTCAGGCGATCGATCGCGGCGCCGAATTCACCCGGGGTTTCGTGGCTGAAGCTCGTGACGGCCAGGTAGCCGATCCGCCGCTCCTCGTCGATCATGCACTCGTGCTTGACGGTCGGCTCGACGACCTCGGCCGTGCGCACCGTGAGCGTGCGCTCGCTTCCATCGAGGCCGCGGACCTTCAACTCGACGTCATGCGCTTCCTCGCCCGCGACGAGCTTGCGGAACTCCGCGCGGTCGATGTCCGCGAACGGCTTGCCCGCGATCGAGACGAGGAGATCGCCGACGCGGACTCCAGCCGCCTCCGCCGGACCGCCTTCAAGCGGGAAGAGGATGCGTCCCTCCTCGAACGGCTTCGCGAGCACGACGCCGAGGCCGAAGTAGCGCCCAGAGGTCTCGCGCTTCAACGCCTCGGATTCGGCGAGGTCGAAGTACTGCGAATAGTCGTCCAATCCGTCGGCGAGGCCGTGCAGCGCGGATTCGAGCAGTTGCTCGTCGGTCACGTCGCGCACGAAGGCGCGTCGCGCGTAATCACGGACCTCTCGATAGTGGGCGATGTCGGGCTCGGCCGACGCCCCGAAACGGTCCGCGAGCACGAATCCGAGGACTGTCCCCGCGGCCAGGCCGGCGAACAGCAGGAGAAGCGACTTCGAAGAGGTCAAGCGTGCGCATGTTAGCCCATCTTGCTCCCTGCGACGCATGTCCCATCTGTCTCCCGTGGGGGACGGCCAATGGCCGTGTCCCATTCGGCTGCGCCGGCTGTACCCTGTCGGTCGGCGGAGCGCGCGAGCGGCGGTTGGCACGGTCTTCGTTGAGACGCGCGAGTCCGGTTCCCATTCGGTCCGATAGGTGGAAGTCATGAAAATCGCCTCATTGCTCGGTCTCTTGGTCCTCTCGTTCGTCGCGGAGCCGGCCCTCGCGCAGCGCGCTGACCTCAAGAACTCGCTCGGCCGCGCGCGAGCGACGTACGACGCGTCCGACGCGGACAAGGACGGGAAGGTCACACTCGACGAGCTCACGCGGCAGAAGCTCAAGATTCCAAAGGTCGACTTCGACGCCATGGACGCCGACAAGGATGGCTCGTGGTCGAGGGACGAGTTCGTCGTGTACTACCGGCGACTGCTGCTCAACAGCGGCGAGCGCGCGGCCGACGATCTCGAGGCGGAAGTCGCGCGCATCCAGGCCCTGCGCCGCGCCAAGCTCGCGGACAGCGCTCCGAAGCGTCCGACCGTGCCGCCCACGCCCACGCCGACGGCCGACATCGGCGAGCGGCTGCGCCTTGCGATCGACGAACTCGAGAAGAAGGCCGCGCTGCGTCAAGCGACGCGGGATGACTTCCAGCGCGTGAAGGATGGACTGGTGGAACGCGCTCGACAGCTCGCCGCGCAGGATCCCGCGAACGGAACCGGCCTCGTCGCGAAGTTCGAGGCCGCTGTCGACGCGCTCGAGACGAAGGCGCGCGAGGGGAACTACTCCCGCGATGACTACACCGCGCTGCGCGAATCCCTGATCGCGCGCGGCCGCGATGCGGCGAAGCCGATTCCGGCCACCGGGCCCGTGAACGCGCCGCTGACCGAGGAACAGCTCCAAGCCGCGCTGGACGCCGCGCTGGGCTCCGGCTCGGCACCGGCCACGCCCGCAACGCCCGTGGTCACGGCGCCCAACGCCTCGAACGACCTGGCTTTGAAACTCGAGCTCGCCCTCGACGATCTGGCCCAGAAGGCGGAATCCCGCCAGGCCACGCGCGAGGACTTCGGTCGCGTGCGCGACGCCATGACGGCGCGCGCGAGAGCGATCGCGAGTTCCGACCCTGCCGCCGCGGGCCGTCTCGTCACGCTCGACGAACTCTTCGCGAAGGCGATGGAGAAGCTCGAAAGCGATGCGCGCGAGGGCAAGTTCTCGCGCCAGGAGTTCCAGAACCTGCGCGACAACTACGTGAATCGCGCGCGCGCCATCGCCGGTTCCGGAGTTCCGGCGGCACAGCCCGTGACTCCGCCGCCGCCGATCACCCCGGCCGTGACCGACGGCATCGAGAAGCGCTTCGATGATGCGGTCATGGAACTCGAGCGCAAGGCTCTCGCGCGCGGCGCGACGCGAGCGGACTTCCAGCGCGTGAACGATCTGCTCGTGGCGCGTGCTCGAGCGGCGGTACAGACGGCCGACGGTGCGCCTGTGGCCGACACCGACCCGCGCATCGCTGCGCTCGCGGCGAGTCTGCAGGGCGCGATGGCGCGACTGGAGAGCGCCGCGGGATCAGGCGGGCTCAGCGCGGCCGATTTCTCCAACCTGCGTCAGATGTTGATCGCGCGCGCGCGCGATGCCGTGAAAACGCCTGCGCCGGAAGTGAAGCCTCCCGATCCGAAGCCGACCGACCCGCCGAAGCCGGTGGACGCTCCGCCCGTTCGCACGCGCCCCGTTCCAGAACGACCCAAGCCGGTCGACCCGCCCAAGGACGACGGCACCAGCCGGCCCGCGATACCGCCACACCAGAGCTGAAGTCAGCCCGTCTGGATGGTCGCGTCTTCCGGACTCCACGCGAACCGGCGG
This sequence comes from Planctomycetota bacterium, assembly GCA_044228955.1. Classification (GTDB taxonomy): domain Bacteria; phylum Planctomycetota; class UBA1135; order UBA1135; genus JAEUIA01. The sequence goes on from JBGATY010000004.1 coordinate 33,797, forward strand.
CGAACGTCGTGGGCGTCACCGGGGATCAGGACCCGCAGCGGGTGGTCCAGGTCGAGCGCGCAACCGAGGCGCTCGAGTTCACGCAGGGAGAAGCGCAACTCGCGCTTATGGTCCGAAAGCCGACCTTCGAGACGGGAGCGTTCGGACGATTCCAGATCCGGCTGAGCAGCGTGCAGACGTGCCGTGAGGCGGTCGATCGCCTGCTCGCGCTCCTGGATCTCGTTCGTGATCGAACGCAGGAGCGGAATCAGCGCTTCAGCATGCGGCGCGTCGTAGATCTTTCGAATCATCTGGATCCTCCGTTGAACACGGATAGTCGATGCCAGGGGCCCCATTCGAGGTCTTGAAAGATGTACCCGGGATGAACGATGAGGTTGGTTCCCTAGTCGATGTGGATCACTTCGACGGGGCACGAATCCGCGGCCTCCTGGATCTTCGCGTCCAAGGCCGCGTCGCCCTTCAGGAGCGCCGCTGCCTCCTCCTTCACGACGCAGAACTCGCCGAGCGGCACTTCGAAGACCTCCGGACAGAGGTCCTCGCACAGATTGCAGGAGATGCAGCCCTCCTCGATCCAGACGCGTTTGATGGCCATCTTGCGGAGCTTCGAATCGCTTGAATCGTAGGGGAAAACGGTCCGGAACGGTCGCCGCGAATGGCCATCGGTGGTCATAGAGGTTACGGTGACGCATCACGTCCCATGCCCGAGCCCCATGTCGAGATCACGCGCCGCGAGGAGTTCAGCGCGGCCCATCGGCTGCACAATCCGGCTTTTTCCGCCGAGGAAAATCGCCGTCTCTACGGCATCTGCAACAACGAGAACGGCCACGGACACAACTACGCGTTCGAGGTGACCGTGCGCGGCCCCGTGCCGAGCGGCACGGGCATGGTGATGGACCTGAATCGGCTCATGGTGATCTTGCGCGAGGAGATCGTCTCCGTCGTCGACCACAAGCACCTGAACCACGACGTGCCCTTTCTCTCCGGGATCATCCCGACGGCGGAAAACGTCGCAGTCGCATTTTGGGGCCGCATCGAGCCCCGCTTGAGAGGATTCGAGGGATGTCGACTTCACCGCGTTCGGGTGTACGAGAGTCGGAACAACTTCGTGGACTACCACGGTCCGGCGCGATGAATACGAGCGAGCTCGTCAAGAGACTGCTCGAGAACCTCGGCGAGGACACCTCGCGGGAGGGACTCCTGCGCACGCCGGAGCGCGTCGAGCGTTCGCTCGCGGAACTCACTCAGGGGCAGCGACAGACCGTGGCGGAAGTCGTCGGCGAGGGTGTCTTCGAGGAGGACTGCTCGGAGATGGTTGTGGTGAAGGACATCGAGTTCTACTCGCTGTGCGAGCACCATCTCCTGCCGTTCTTCGGCCGCGTCCACGTGGCGTACATCCCGAACAAGAAGATCATCGGCCTGTCGAAGCTGCCGCGCATCGTCGACGTGTTCGCACGCCGGCTGCAAGTGCAGGAGCGGATGACGGTTCAGATCGCCGAGGCGATCCAGCAAGTGCTGCAGCCGAAGGGCGTCGGCGTGGTCGCGGACGCGTCGCACCTGTGCATGATGATGCGCGGCGTGCAGAAGCAGAACAGCTCGACGATGACCTCGTGCCTCTTGGGCTCGTTCCGCAGCGACTTCCGCACGCGCAACGAGTTCCTCGGACTCGTGCGCAGCATCGGTCGCTGAGGTCAGGCTCACTGCCCGGAGACTTGCCTACTTGGGCGGCGGCACGTCGAGATCGTCGACGTTCGTGCCCGCGGGCGTGTTGTACGCCTTCCACACGACCTCGGCCACGTCCTCGGGCTTGTTCATCTTCGAGCGGTCCCAGTTGCCTGGAACGTTGTCGAAGATCTTCGTGTCGGTGGCTCCGGGGTACACGGTCGACACGCGCACTTTCTTGGCCGCGAGGTCGACGCGCAGCGCATCGCTGAAGCCGCGCAGGCCGTACTTCGTCGCGCAGTAGGCCGTGTTCCCGGGGAACGGCTGCCGAGCCGCGACGGACGCGATGTTGAAGATGTGCGCTTTCTGGCTCTCGTAGAGGGCGTCGAGAGCTTCGAGTGTGACGAAGAACGGTCCGTCCAGGTTCGCGTGCACGTGGCGCAGCCACAACGCGACGTCCATCTTGTCGAAGGGCCGCACTTCGAACACGCCGGCGTTGTTCACGACGACGTCGAGCGCGCCGCCGGAGAATTCGATGGCGCGGTAGACCGCGGCTTCGACCGAACCGTGTTCGGTCACGTCCATCTGTTGCGCGCTGCCTTGCCCGCCGGCCTTGTCGATCTCCCTCACGACTGCGTCGATCTCGGCCGACGTGCGCGCGGCGACGGAGACTCTGGCGCCCTCGCGAGCGAAGCGCAGGGCGATGGCGCGGCCGATGCCTCGGCCGCCTCCGGTGATGAGCACACGCAGTTGGGTCATGAGTCGTCTTTGGTTCGGGGTCGGAGTCTCGAACAATAGCGCGTCTTCACGCGCCAAGCTCGGCCGTGAGCGCTTCGACTTCGTCGACGGGCGCCGCACAGGTGTAGTTTCGGCACACGAATACCCGTTCCTTCTCGCTCGAACGCTTCCCTTCGAGGAACGGCATAAGGTTTATGTCGGCGCGCGAATCGGCGAGCGCGACGACGCGCTGCGGTGCGAAGGTGCCGCGGATCGCGCGCAGGAACTGGCGTGTCCGTGCGGCGTGCACCTCGCCCGTGACGACGATTTCGCGCGGGCCCGACGCCAGCCAGTCGATCGAGTGCAGGAGCGAGCTGAACGCCGCCGGGTAGCGATTCGCGAGCGCGCCCACGGATCGGATCGTCCGTTCCGCGCGCTCGGCGAGCTGGCGGCGACCGGTCAATTGCGCGAGCCGCAACAGGTTGAGGGCGTGGACGCCGTTGCCCGACGGCAGCGCGCCGTCGTGCGGGGCTTTCAGGCGCGCGATCAACTTCTCGTGCGTGGCAGCCGTCGTGAAGTAGCCGCCGTTCGCGCGATCCTCGAACTGCTCGCGCAGCACATCGTCGAGCGCGAGCGCCTCGCGGATCCAGCGTGGATCGAAGTCCGTCTCGTAGAGGTCGATCAAGCCCTCGATCGAGAATGCGTAGTCGTCCAGATAGGCCTCGAGGTGCGCGCGTCCGTGCCGCGCCGTCGCGTACAAGCGGCCGTTTTTCTGGCGCATGCCCTCGAGGAGGTAGCGCGCCGCCGCGCGCGCCGCATCCAGGTAGCGCGGCTCGTCGAGCACCTGCGCGGCCTTCGACAGCGCGCGGATCATGAGCCCGTTCCAGCTCGCGAGGACCTTGTCGTCCGTCCCGGGATGCACGCGCAGTTCGCGTGCCGCGAAGAGCTGCGCTCGCGCGCCGACCATGGCGCGCTCGAGTTCGGGAACGCTCGTGCCGAGGCTCGCCGCCACCTGCTCGGGCCTCTCGTGCCGCCACAGGGCGCTCGTGCCGTGCTCGAAATTGCCCTCGGTCGTCACGCCGAACCAGGACGCCGCCCATGTTCCGAGCTTCGCCCCGAGCACGCTTTCGAGCTCGCGTGGCGTCCAGGCGAAGAACTTGCCCTCCATGCCCTCGCTGTCGGCGTCCTGCGAACTCGCGAAGCCCCCTTCCTTGGTGGTCATCTCGCGCAGCGCCCAGTCGCAGCACTCGCGCGCGACACGGGCGAAGCGCGCTTCCTTCGTCGCGAGGAACGCGTCGAGGTACGCCGGCACCAGCAGCGCGTTGTCGTAGAGCATCTTCTCGAAGTGCGGGATCAGCCAGCGCTCGTCGACGCTGTAGCGGTGGAACCCGCCGCCGAGCTGGTCGTACACGCCGCCTTCGGCCATGCGCGCGAGGCTCACCGTTGCGATGGCGAGGGCCTTCTCGTCGCCCGTGCGCTTCCAGTGGCGCAGGCACAGCGTCAGATCGAGCGCGTGCGGGAACTTCGGCGCGTCGCCGAAACCGCCCCACACCGGGTCGAAGTTGCCCTCCAGCGCGGCGAGTGACGCGTCGAGCACGGCCGGATCGATCTCGGCCTCGCCCTGGAAGCGGGCCTCGTCGCCGATGTGCTTCGTCAGCACGGCCGCGCGCTCGACGAGGCGCTTGCGATCGTCCTTCCAGGCCTTGGCGAGGGCGCCGAGGACCTCGGGGAATCCCGGGCGGCCGTGCATTCCCCGAGGCGGGAAATACGTGCCACCGTAGAACGGCTCGAGGTCGGGCGTCAGGAACACGCTCATCGGCCAGCCGCCAGAACCCGTCATGGCCTGGACGGCCTTCATGTAGATCTCGTCGACGTCGGGCCGCTCCTCGCGGTCGACCTTCACGTTGACGTAGTTCGCGTTCATGAGCGCCGCGATCGAGGCGTCCTCGAACGACTCGCGCTCCATCACGTGGCACCAGTGGCAGGCCGAGTACCCGACCGAGAGGAAGATGGGGCGGTCCTCTGCCTTGGCGCGCTGCAGCGCCTCCGGACCCCACGGGTACCAGTCCACGGGGTTGTGCGCGTGCTGGAGCAGGTAGGGACTCGTCTCCTGCGCCAGGCGGTTGGAGGGGTGTTTGTGGGTCGGCGTGCTCATCGCTGGAACCATCTCGAATGCGGGAAAAAGAGAAGGCCTCGCGACGCGCGCGAGGCCCTCTTGAATCAAGCCCTTCCCGAGTTCGCGACGCGCGCGACCTCAGGTGGGGTGATGCTTGGAATCAGAAGCTGACCGCGAGGCCAACGCCGAGCTGGTCGATGTCGCCAACCGCGTTGTCGGTCTTGATGGCCTTCCACTGCGCCGTCCACTTGATGTCGTGGCCGCGGACGTAGCGGTTGACGCCGAGCGTGTACGACGTGGTGTTGTCGCTGTCGTCCGCGTCTTCGTAGCGGCCGGCCACTTCGTACTCCGGCGTGATCAGGTAGCTGACCGTCACGTCCCAGGGGGTCGTGTTGGCCACGTCATTGCCGATGAGGCCGTCCGTGAGGTTGAACGTGCCCGCGTCGCCCTTGTCGAAATCGACGAGTTCGGCGGCGGCCGAGAACGGACCCGAGGTCATCGACGCTTCGACCGCGACGATGCGGCCCTTGTCGAGGTTGCCTTCGTCCTGGAGGGCGATGCCGACCATGACGTTGGTTTCGTCGCCGGCGCCGTACGCGCCTTCGTTCTTGCTGTCGCCACCCTTGCCGACGACGTTCGCCGTGGCGCGGAGGACGAAGCGGTGCTCGTCGGCCTGGCCGTCCGTGCCGTCCTGGGCCGCGACGGTCCAGTTCACGACGTCGAACGATCCGAAGACCGCGAGACCGAGGTCGCGACGGTTGAGCGTATCGCCCAGGGACGTGCGCTCGAGGAGGATGAGGCGGTTGTCGGAGACCAGCGCCGAACGGAGCATCGGCTCCTTGAAGCGACCGATCTTGCCGTTGATGCCCTCGTAGATGTGCCACTTCACGTAGGCGTCCTTGAGGACGAGCGAGCCGTTCGGCGACTCACCGTGGAGCGCGCCGTTGCTACCGCCAAGGTCGAAAGAGACCTTGTACGAGTAGTCGTTGCCCGCATCGCCTTCGACTTCGAGGCGAACCGAGTCGAACTGGAAGCCGCTTTGATCGGGCGTACCCGTCGTGCTGCCGTTCGCATCGATGTCACTCGAGTGACGGTAGGAGGTGAGGATCCAGCCGCCCAGGCTCGGAGCGTTGGGGTTAGCCGACTGTAGGCTCGACGACAGGCTTTCGATTTCCTTGTCGAGACCCGACCAGCCGTTGTCCGTGGCCAGAGCGGGCACACCGGTAAGTGTCAACGCGAGAGCGCTGTACACGAGCTTCTTCATGAGGAATGCACTCCAAAGAGGAACTGAAACAGAGGAACACACACAATGTGGGGATGGGGTGTGGTGCGCGCAGAGGATGCCGCGCGAGCCGGCCGAGGAAAAGGCCCAGTCGAGCTTTTCTTTGGTAGGGATCTTCCCCACCCGGTCGATCGGCGAGTGGCGCCAGGGCTTGACCTGCAATTGCAGCGTTCTCACTTGCGTCCACTCAAGTGCTTGGAAGGGGCGAGGTTGCTACCGCGTCGTATTTGCATTTTCGGCCGAGCGACACCGCGAGGGTGCACCTGCCCGTCCGCGCCGAGGAGAGGCTGGCCCGCACAATCCGGAATCGTAAGAGAAGGCTCCAGAATCGATTTTTCTCCACTCCATCAGGCACTCGAAGCGTCGCGCGCGGCCAGGTACGGCGCCAACAGCCGATCCGCACGCTCGATCTGGTCCAGAAGCGTCTCCGAGGCCCCCAGGTCGAGTGCTTCGGCTGCCTGCAGTCGAGCCTCGAGCCGGTGGCGGGCAGCAACGGTGTAGGGGAAGTCGTACCGGGGGTGGGTCAGATACGCCGGGTCGCACGAGTGCACGTGCTCGGTCGTCGCGAGCGTCAACTCCTCGTCGCAGGCCACGCTCCAGGCCTCGCGGTCGAGGTCGATCAGGGCTCGCACCTGCTCCACCGCCGCCGGAGCCTCGGGGTCGGCCTCGAGCAGGGCAGTGCCCAGCGGCACGAGCAGCGCGCGCGCCTCGAAGCGGTTGGGACGGCGCTTCTTGCGCCTGCGTTCCTCGGACGAGAGCGCGTCCAGGGTGGCCAGGAATTCGGGGTCCTTCAACACGCTCATTCGTCGCCTCCGCCGCTGCGGCCGCGTTTCACGTCCGACCTGCGTTTCTTGCCTTCGAGACGCCGGCGCTTGGAACCCTGCGTCGGCTTGGTCTTGCGTCTGGACTTGGGCTCGACCAGGGCACCCAGCAGGATCGCGGCCAGGCGCTCGCGCGCTTCCTCGATGTTGCGGGCACGCTCCCGGTGGCTGGCCGAGTGCAGCACGATCTCGCCCGACTGCGTGAGCCTCGAGGCGAGCTTCGCCTCGAGCCGGGCGCGCTGGCTCGCGGTCAGAACCCGCGATTCGCGCACCGACCAGCGCAGGATGGCCTTGGTCTCGACCTTGTTGACGTTCTGGCCGCCCGGTCCGCCCGAACGCGCGAAGTCGAGCACGATCTCATCCGCGGGAATCGAGAGGTGTCTGCCGACCTCGAGCGCGCGCGCTTCGATCACGGCTCATGCTCCCTTGGGGTCGAATCGGCGCAAGAATGGGAAGGTGAAGATCCCGGTGTGGTGGCCGTCCGAGAACGTCATCGTGAGGGCGTAGTTCCCGACCATCCGGGCGTCGCGCTGCTCGAGGTCGGCCGGCACGGTGCTCGGGTCGTGTACGCGGGTCCCGCTGACCTCGTTCACGCAGACGGCGCAGGGGCACAGGCCGCGCAGTTGGGCGGCGGAGTAGACGGTCTTGTGGCCGTCGCTCCACTCGACCTCGATTCGCTGCGGGTCGCTGCGCGTGATGACGAGCGGTGTCGTGGAGGACATGGCGCGCGAGGCCGGCGATGGACCGCTCGGAAGGACCGTGCTGGAAGGATGGTGGGCAGAGCCGGGGTTGAACCGGCGACCCCTTGATTTTCAATCAAGTGCTCTACCGACTGAGCTACCTGCCCGAGAAACCGCGTGTGAGCCGGCGAACCGGCCCACCCAAGGGGGCGCGGATTATGGCCGCGACCCCGCGTTGCGTCAACGCGCGAACAGGGATCATCGGCCGGCGTGGGCCTCGGACTCCAGTCTCAGGCGCCGGGACGCAGGATCGCGCGCGCTTTCTCGATGTCCCGGGCGATCTGGGCCTTCAGGGCCTCGAGCGAGGGGAAGCGCTGCTCGTCGCGGAGGAACGCGGCGAACTCGAGCTCGATGAACTGGCCGTAGAGGTCGCCCTGGAAATCGAGCAGGTGGACCTCGACGCGCGCCGCTTCGGGCCTCGTGCCTCCCAGCGTGGGACGAAAACCGATGTTCGCGACGGCATCCAGCGCGGGCTCGGCGATTCGATTCGGGGCGTATCGCACGGTGCGGGCGCGGCACGCCCACACGCCGTTCGGCGGACGCAGTTCGTGGTGCAGGTCGAGGTTCGCGGTCGGGAACCCGAGCTCGCGGCCGAGATGATCACCGGGCACGACCTCGCCGTACACCGCGACCGGGCGGCCGAGCATGCGCGCGGCGCCGTCGAGGTCGCCGAGTTCCACGGCTTCGCGGATCGCGGTGCTCGACACGGCGCGCTCGCCGACCTGCACCTGCGGCACGACCTCCACGTCGAGGCCGCGAGCCGCGAGGAACTCGGGCGTGCCCTCGCGCTGCCGGCCGAACTTGCTGTCGAAGCCGAGCACGAAAGCGCGCGCATCGAGGGCGCCGATCAGGAAGTCGCGGACGAACTCGCCGGCCGCGATCGAGCGCAGTTCCTCGTCGAACGTCAGCGCCACCGTGTGCTCGATGCCCGCGCGGCGGAACAACTCGAGGCGGTGCTCGAGGCTCGTCAGAGTGCGCGGCGCGCGGCCGAGCAACACGCGCTTGGGATGCTCGCGAAACGTGACCACGGTCGAGCGCGCGCCGAGTTCGCGCGAACGGGCCACGTTGCGCTCGAGGATCTTCTGGTGGCCCAGGTGCACCCCGTCGAACACGCCGATCGACACGACGGCTCCGCGCGGTGCGCGGGGCAGCGGAGTCGAACGATCCGTCGTGAGCAACACGAGCGCGCGTCAGCCGCGTGCCGCGGACGACTTCTTCATGTGCCGCTGGTAACGATCGACGAGTTCCTCGAGCGCCGAGCGGTTCTTCAACTTGTCGGCCGGCGACATGCGATCGACGAGCAGCACGCCCTCGAGGTGGTCGTATTCGTGCTGGACGATCCGTGCGACGAAGCCCTCGAATTCCCTCTCGATCTTCCGGCCTTCGACGTCGAACGCGACCACCGTGCAGCGCTCCGGCCGCTTGATCTCCGCGTAGATCCCGGGGAACGAGAGGCAGCCTTCCTCGTACAAGGTGTCGGCCCCCGTGCGCGCGGTGATCGTGGGGTTGACGAGCGTGAGATCGTCCTGGCGCTCGCCGGTGTGGTTTACGACGAGGATGCGCTTCTTCAGGCCCACCTGCGGTGCCGCGAGCCCCACGCCCTTGCTCTCGAACATGCGCTCGTACATGGCGGCGACCGTTCGCGACAGTTCGGCATCGAACGCCGTGATCGGCTCAGCCTGCTTGCGCAGGATGGGCTCGGGATAGAGGGTCAGGTCGAAATGGAGTTCGTCGCTCATGGCGTGCGGCGCGAAGGGGATTGGGCGCGAATAGGCGGGATCAAGATAGCTCGCGTTGACCGATCTCTCCCGTTTCACTAGGCTTTTCGCCCCCAATCGGCCCGGGAACGCTTCCAGCGGAGCTTCCCTGGAACGGCCTGCCCACGCATGGATTTCAGCAAGCAACTCGAGAAGGCCGACGAGGCCATGCGACGGCGCAACTACGACTTCGCCGTCGAGTTGTACCAGCATCTGCTCGAGATCCAGCCTGACCTCGGCGAGGCGCGCGGCGGATTGCGTCAGGCGCTCAGGAAACGTCAGGAGTCGAAGGGCGCGGGCTCGAAGTTCCTGCGCGCGATCGGAGGCGCCGCGCCGCTCGCCATGGCGAAGACGCTGCGCAAGGCCGGCAAGAACGACGCGGCTGCCAAACAACTCGAGACGTACCTCGCGACGAATCCGCTCGACGAGGAGGGCAATTTGCTCCTCGGCATGGCGCTCGAGGATGCGGGTCACGTCTCGTCGGCTCGCGCCGTGTACGAATTCCTCGCCGAAATCGCGCCGAAGAATCCCGAGGGTTTGAAGCGCGCAGGGGCGATGACGTACCGACTCGGCGATCACGACAAGGCGCTGCACTACTACGAGCGCGCGCTCGCCGCCGACCCGCGCGATCAAGAGGCCTTGAAGGCCCGCAAGGACCTGTCGGCGGAGCGCGCGCTGTCGGGCGCGACGTCTCCGAGCGTCCAGCACAGCCGCGACCAGCTCAAGGACAAGGACGTCACACGCGATCTCGAGCGTTCGCAGCGCCTGCACCGTTCCGACGACGAGCTGCGCGCAGACCTGCAGCGGCTCGAAGCGCGCTACGCGGACAGTCCTTCGCCGGAGACGATGATCGAGCTCGGCGAGTGCCACGAGAAGCTGAAGGACCCCGAGAGCGCGTTGGAGTGGATCGAGCGCGCGCTGTCGTACAAGAAGGACTCCTTCGAGCTCTCGACCAAGGCCGGAGACCTGCGCGTCAAGGTGATGAAGAAGGCGATAGCGCGCGCGGGCAAGGCCGGCGACGACGCGGAGGCCGGCGCCCTCGAGCGCGAGCTGTGGAAATTCGAGGCCCTCGACTACCGGCGCCGCGTGGACCTCCGTCCGTCAGACTCCAATCTGCGCCTGCAACTCGGACGCCGCTTGATGAAGGTCGCGGACTTCGACGGCGCGATGGGCGAGCTCCAGAAGGCGATGGGCGACCCGCGCACGAAGCGCGACGCGCAGTTCTCCCTCGCGCAGTGCTTCCAGGGCAAGGGCTACGCCGACCTGGCGCGCAAGGAATACCTGAAGTGCCTCGAAGGGGCGCCTCAGGTGGACGATCGAGCGAAGGAGATCCTGTACAATCTCGGCCTCATCGCCGAGAGCGAAGGCAATGGCGCGGAAGCGCGCTCCTTCTTCGCACGCATCTTCGAGGTCGACATCGGCTACCGCGACGTGGTCGCGAAGATGGAACGCTACAAGTAGAACCCGACCGAAAACCAACAGACCGAAATCCGGACATCAAGACGACACGATGGCTCACAGCAAGCAAGCCGCGAAGCGCAACCGCCAGAACATCAAGGCCCGCGAGAAGAACAAGGTGCAGCGCAGCGCCTTCAAGTCCGCCGTCAAGCGCGTGCACAGCGCCGAGTCGCCGAGCGCCGCGAAGGCGCTCCTGCCGCTGGCCATGAAGCGCGTCGACAAGGCGGCGAAGAACCGCGTGATCCACCGGAACGCCGCCGCGCGCTTGAAGAGCCGCATGGCGAAGAAGCTCGCCAAGGCCGGCGCCGCCAAGTAGTTCGCGCGGACGATTTCGTCCCATGCGCGCGTTCTTCGAAACGAGCGACAGCCACGCACAGCCGCATTTCAAGCCGCTGCGCGTGGCCATGCGCGCCGATGCAGTCTGGTCGGCGGCGCGCGAACAGGCCGAGGATCTGCCGGGCTGGACGGTCGTGAACGCGGACGAGAACGCGCGCACGGTCGTGTGCAAGCGCCGCAAGCGCTTCCTTTCCAAGGAGGCGACGATCACGATCACGTGCACCGGCGCGGGTGATCTGCCTTCGACGACCGTGAGCGTGCGCTCGGAAACCATCGGCGGATTCGTCGCGCGGGACAAGGCGAACGTTCTCGAGTTCCTCGTGCCCTTCCAACGCCGGGTGTCCTGAGCGCGCCATGTTGATCGGCCTCCTCCTGCAAGCCGTTCAGCGCACGAGTCCGAGCACGACGTTCGGCACCGATCCGACCGAGCCGCTCACGCGGGTCGAGATCTTCCTGGATCACTCCGACCTGCGCAGCGGCGCGATGCGCACCTCGCTTTCCACGCGCTTCGACTACGCCATACTCGATCGATTCGTGCTGCGCGCCGACGCGCCCCTCGCGCTCTTCGACGCGCGTGGATCCGAGGCCGAGACCGGCATCGGCGACGTGCGCGCCCAGTTCGGCTGGCGGGCGTACGACGATCGCTCGTTCGCGATGTTCTTCGGCGGCGGGGTCGTGCTCGACACCGGCGCCGAGAGGGGGGTGGGCCAGGGAAGCGACCGGGTCGTGGCGATGGTCGCCGCCGCCGGCGCGCTGCCCGAAATCCGCTCCCGCCTCACCGAGACGATCGAGCACTTCGTTTCGTACGACCGCGACGAGGACGCCCGTGCCGTCGCGCTGACGAAGCTCGACATCGAACTCATGACCGAGTGGTCACCGCGCATCTGGACTCGGGGCGGGACCGAGATGTTCTTCGATTGGAAGCACGGCGATCGGGTCGGCATGAACCTCGACTTCGAAGTCGGCCGAGCGAGTGCTTCCGGGTTCGCGCTATACCTCGGACCGTCGGTGGGGTTGTTCGGCACCGACGTGGACGGGGTCGTCGATTGGAAATTCACCGTCGGCGCGCGCTGGCTATTCTGACCGCGTTCGAAAAGGCGACGCCCAAGGAGGTTGAGTCATGACGTATTGCGGTCATCTCGTGCGCTTGTCCGCGCTCGCGCTCCTCGTGAGTTGTGCGTCCCGTCCCTCAGGTTCGGCTGACGCCACGGCGCGTTTCCTCTACGACGATCTCGGCGCGCATCATCGAGCCGTGACGACGAACTCGGCGGAAGCGCAGCGCTTCTTCGATCAGGGTCTCGTGCTCGTGCACGCCTTCAACCACGACGAAGCGATCCGCTCGTTCACGGTCGCGACCGAGTTCGACCCGCAGTGCGCGGCGGCGTGGTGGGGGCTCGCGCTGGCGCACGGACCACACATCAACAATTCGGGGATGACGCCCGAGGCCTCGGAGGCCGCCTGGGCGGCACTGACTCGCGCGCGCGAGACGTCGTCGAACGCGAGCCCGGTCGAGGCGGCGCTCGTCGACGCGCTCTCGAAACGCTACGCGATGCCGGCACCAGAGGATCGCTCGGGACTGGACGCCGCCTACGCCGACGCGATGCGCGCCGTGTGGCAGCGGTTCCCAAAGGACGCCGAGGTCGGCGCGCTGTGCGCTGAGGCGCTGATGGACCTGCACCCTTGGGATCTGTACACGGCGGCCGGCGAGCCGAAACCGTGGACGCCTGAGATCGTCGCGGTCCTCGCGTCCGTTCTGGCGCTCGAGCCAGAGCACGCTCTGGCGAATCACCTGCAGATCCACGCGCTCGAAGGCTCGAACGATCCCCGTCGCGCACTCGCGTCGGCGGACCGGCTGCGCGACCTCGTTCCGGGCTCGAGTCACCTGGTGCACATGCCGTCACACATCGACGCTCGCATCGGGCATTACGAATCCGCCTCGCGAGCGAACGAACGCGCCATCGCGGTCGACGCGCGGCACGCCGATCGCACGGGTCGCGCGGGGTTCTATCGCGTCTACATGGCGCACAACGTCCACTTCTTGACGTTCTCCTCGATGATGGAGGGACGGCGCGCCGCGGCGCTCCAGGCGGCGCATGCGGTCGCGAGCGGATTCACGCCCGAGTTCCTGGAGATGATGGGGCCGTTCGTCGACGGCTTCCTGCCCATCGTCCTCGAGGTCGAAATGCGCTTCGGCATGTGGGAGGAGATCCTGCGTGAGCCGGAGTTCCCCGCGCTCTTCGGGGTGTCGAACGCGATGCGACATTTCGCGCGTGGAGCCGCACTGACGGCCCTGGATCGCTTCGACGAAGCCCGGGCCGAACTCGTCGAGCTCGAAGCCCTGGTGGCCGCGATGGACGACCGACCGATAGGCAACAATCCGGCCAAGGCCGTCCTGCCCATCGCCGTCTCCTCGTTGAAGGGCGAACTGGCCTTCCGCGAGGGCCGACGCGGCGAGGGGCTCGAGCACCTGCGTGCCGCGGTCGTGCTCGAGGATCAACTGCGCTACGACGAGCCTCCGGACTGGATCATGCCCGTCAGGCACACGCTGGGCGCGGCGCTCGTGGCCGCGGGGCGCTATTCCGAAGCGGAAAGCGTCTATCGCGAGGATTTGAAGCGCTGGCCGGAGAACGGCTGGTCGCTGTACGGTTTGTCACGTTGCGCGGAGGCGCGCGGCCTCGGGCGCGAAGGCGACGAGCTGCGAGCGCGCTTCCAGCGTGCGTGGAGCCGGGCCGACGTCGAATTGTCATCATCGTGTTTCTGTCAGGCACGGCGATGATCCATTGAACAGGCCGAAGCTCGCGTCAGCAGGCCATCGATTGATTGAGGTTCAGCGCGAAAGACGTTAGAGATTGATCCAAAGTCCACCATCCGCATCAACCGATTCAGAAACAGCCATGGCCCGTCAATCGCAATCCAATTCGGACATCCAAGCCCTGATCACTTCCTTCTCGAACGACCTCGAACTGCTGGTTCGTCGCACGACGCTCGAACAGGTCGTCGCCACCCTCGGTGCACAACTCGGCGCTCCGCAAAAGCGCGGTCCCGGTCGTCCGAAGACGGCCTCCACCTCGGGATTCAAGCCGAGCGTCAAGCGCGGTCCGGGCGGACGTCGCACGCCTGACTACCTGGTGAAGATGAGCGAGAGCCTGCTCACCCATGTGAAGCAGCATCCGGGGCAACGCGGCGAACAGATCGCGGCCGCGCTCAAGACGGACGTCGGCACCATGCGCCTGCCGATGAAGAAGCTCATCGCGGCGAAGAAGATCAAGACCCAGGGCAATCGCCGGGGCATGACCTACACGGCCGCCTGATCGAGCAGCCCGGCTCCCGGCCGTGCACGAATTCCGCCGACGGCGGCTGCGACCAGGCAGCCGCCGTCGGCGTTTCCTCGTCTGGCCGACGAGTCAACCATCCGTCTCGTGGACCGGACATCCCACGTACGTTCGCCAAGCCGGCACGCGCTCGTGCTTCATCACGACACTGTGCGGGAGGACTCGCGCTCCTTCTCCGATTTCGGCGCCGAAGAAGAGCACGGCTCCCGGACCCACGTTCGAATCCCGGCCCACGCGCACGCGGTCGATCTTGAGCACGCGCTCCTCGAAACTGTGCGCCTGAAACAGCGCATGAACGGTGGCGCCATCCTCGAACTCCAGCATGTCCGGATCGACGACCTGCGCGAAGCCTCCCGCGAGAACCACGCCGCGGCCCACCTTGCAGCCCATCGCCCGCAGGTACCAGGCGAGGAACGACGTGCCTTCCAAAGCGGAGAGCGCCGCGCGTGCATAGAGCGCCCACACCACGTAGTGGAAATCCCAGCGGCTGCACCAGGACGACCACAAAGGGTGTTGTCCGGGCCGGACGCGGCCGAGCAAGATCCACTTGAGTGCCCACACGAACAGCGGTCCGCTGGTGGCCACCACGACGGCCAAGGCGGCGAGTTGCAGCGTGTCACGAGCAAATGCCTGCTCGCCCAAGTGTTGATTCGCGAGCCACGTCGCGGACCAGGACGCGACGAAAATTGCCGGGAACGGCAACGCGAAGCGCAGGAGTTCCCAAGCGATTCGCGTGCAGCGCAGGACGAGGTTCGGATCGTGGGTCAGGCTGCGATCGAAGTCCGACTGAGGCCTGCGCGGCAACTCGAACGGCGGATGCCCGAACCAGGCCGAGTTCGAGCGCATGGACTCGGGCTCGGTGACGGTGCACACGCCCACGAGCAAGTCGTCCTTCAGTCGATGACCGGCCAGCACGACGACGTGGTTGCCGAGAAACGTCCGTTGCCCGAGCGTGGTCAGTGCCGCCGTGACGACCCCACGGTGCAGACGCGGACAGCCGAGGTAGATGCCGTCGGCGAGGAACGACTCCTCGCCGATCTCGACGAGTTCGGGAACGACGCCGAGGATCGTGCTGACCTCCGCACTGCGTCCGACGCGCATGCCCGCAAGTCGCAGCCATACCGGCCAGAACAGCGTTCCGCTGATCCAAGTGCCCGCGGACTGGACCACTTCGGTCTTGAGCACGATCCGCAAATGGGCAGGGCTCGTGCGCTTCACGCTGCCTGCCGGCACGTTGCCGATGGCGCGCAGGAAAAGCGCCTGCAGGAGCAACGTGGCCGGAATCGCCGCGCACGCGGCCAGGGCGAGCAGGAAGGTCTCGAACCCCGACCAGGACCCGTTCACGAGCACCCGCGCGAGTCCCGCCAGATCGAACCCCGACCTCCATGCCAAGAGTGCCACCAGCGCCGTCAGCGGCACGGCGAACAGACAGCGCATCGTCGCACGCGCGGTCACGAGCGCGAGCGCGTATGCGTCCGGCGACCATTCGCGATCATCGTCGACTTCGGCCACGTCCGGCGCTCGCCCCGCGGCCCGGGCGGGGACACCGTCGAAGCGCGCTCCATCCGGCACGTGGTATCCGCCAGGCAACCACGAGAGCGCTCCGAGGAACGCGCCCGATCCCAACGACGAGTCCGCGCTCATGCCGCCGCGCACGTCGACCGTGGCACCCGAGCCGATTTTCACCGGCCCGACGAGGAGTTCTCCGTTCTCGAGATCGACCAGCCTCAGCGCGGCATCCTGGGCCAACGTCGCGTCGTCGCCGATGTCCAAGAGATCCCATCCGCCTTGATCGAGCGTGACGCCACGGTGAATGTGCACACGCCGTCCGATTCGCGCACCCAGTGCACGCAGTGCGCGGCACTCGAACTCGGTGCCGCTCAGCGAATCCCAGGGAATCGCTCGCGCCGCTTTCTGCACGATCCAGTGACGCACGTAGAACCCGGAGAAGACCGGAACGCGGCCAGCCGAATAGCGGCCGACGAGGATGCGCTTCAGGAGGACGGCGAAGGCGATCGAACAGGGCGCATAACCGAAAAGGACGATCGCGACGGCGAACGGGGACAAGGCGAGCACGAGCGGCAGGTCCGCCGTCGCCAGGATCGAGTGCGATAGGCCCTCACCGACCCATACGGCGAGCGCGGAGGCGCCCACGATGGTCGCGAGGAGGCACATCATCTGCATCGCGTTGGCCGCGGCGAGCCGTATGCCGGACACGCGCCGAGCGCGCGGTCTCTCCGTGTGCGAGGGTGGACGGGGAGGCTCGATGGCCGCGATCGCGGCGATCGTGCGCGCGGCGTAGACGTCGCGCACCGTCACGTGAGCGGTGAGCGGATGCGCGCGCAACAGCGAGACAGCTTCGGCGGCGCGCAGCGAATCGCCGCCCGCGTCGAGGAAGAAATCGTCGGTGATCGAGGGCCCCTCGGCGAGCCCGAGGCTCGAGCGGAGAGCGTCGCGGACAACGGTCTCGATCGCGTTCCGCGGCTCGACGATGCTCCGTCCCTCGTCTGCGCCCCGGGCGGCGATGCGCGGCAGCTTTGACCGATCGAGCTTGCCGCCGACGCTGACCGGCAGCGCCGCGGCGAGCGCGAGACGGGCCGGGACCATGTAGCTCGGCAAGTCCCGCGCGAGACACGCCTTCAACTCCTCTTCGGACGGCGGGGCGCTCGCGTCCACCGGAACGACGAAGGCGACGAGGATCGGGCCTCCCGCTTCTTCCTGCAGCGTGCAGGCCGCGGCACGCACGTCCTTCCGTCCCGCGAGCAGCGCCTCGATCGCGGACAGTTCGATGCGATAGCCACGCAGCTTCACCTGGGAGTCGACGCGCCCCAGGTAGCTGAAACGGCCGTCGCTCTCGCGCCGCACGAGATCGCCCGTGCGGTAGATGCGGCCAAGACGCGGATGCAGCGGGAACTTCTCGAGCGTGAGTTCCGGCCGATTCAGGTAGCCGCGCGCCAGGCTCGCGCCCGAGAGGCACAGTTCGCCGGGCCGATCGTCCTCGATCTCGACACCCGATTCGTCGAGGACGATCGCGCGATTGCCCGGCACGGGCGAGCCGATGGTGACCGGCCCGTTCTCGAGGACACGCCCGCGCAGAACCGTCACCGTGCACTCGGTCGGACCGTAGCCATTCTCCATGTGCCGCCCGCGCGCCCACCGATCGGCGATGTCGCGCGGCAGGGCTTCGCCGCCCACGTAGAGGAGGCGCAGGTCGGGCAGTTCGTGTTCCGGATCGCGGCAGCCGGTGGCGCGCAGTTGTGTCGGCGGCGGACAGAACACGCTGATGCGTTCGCCCTTCAACCAGGGAATCAAGTCGGGGCCGAGGCGCGCGGTCTCGTCGTCGAGCACGACCAGAGTCGCTCCGGACGCGAACGCCAACCACGTTTCCTCCACGGCCGAGTCGTAAGCGTGGGACGAGCCTTGAGCGACGCGATCGTCGCGCGTCAGTCCGAAGCTCTCGATGTCCGAGGCGATCAGGTTGACGATCGAGCGATGCTCGATCATCACGCCCTTTGGACGCCCCGTCGTTCCCGACGTGTAGATGACGTAGGCGAGGTCGCCCGGAGAGCAACGGGCCGCCGCGCCCGCAGCCGCCGCTCGGCCGTCGTCCAATTCCACGACGTGAGCGACCGGGAATCGGGCGGACCGAGCGCGGACAGCGCCACTGTGGTCGGTGACGAGCACGCGCGCTCCCGAGTCCACGACGACGAACGTCGCGTGCGCGTCCGGGAAGGCGGCGTCGATGCAAGTGTAGGCGCAGCCGGCGCGCAGAACGGCCAGCTGCGCCGCGAAGGCGTCCGTGTCGTGGCGAGGGATCAGGATGGCGACGACGCTTCCGGGCTCGACCAGGGCGGTCAGTCGAGCGTGGATCGCGCCTGCCCGTCGATCCAATTCGGCGTACGTGATCCTTCGGCGTGGGCGCTCACGGCCGGGCGGCACGTCGATGGCGATGCCATCCGGATCGACTGCGAGCGAGCGCTCGAGGAAATCGTGGAGCAACAGCGGTTCGTTCGAATCGGGACTCATCGCGCTCCGAGAAGTGAGGGTACCGCTTCGACGCGATTTGACAGCACGAGCGCCGAGCGTATCTTGCTCTGACCATGGCTCGCTCACTGTGCTGGATCCTGGCGCTCGTGCTCGCCGCCTGCGGCTCCTCCTCGAATGGAGACCGACGTGCCTTCCTGATCGCCGCGGAGAACGGCGATGCCTACGTCGTGAAGGAGCAATTGGCGAACGGCGTGCGACCCGACGACGTATTCCAGATCAACGACCGACCCGCGCTGTTCCTCGCGGCCTTGAATGCCCATCCGGACATCGTCGAATTGCTGCTGAAGGAAGGGGCCGACGTGCAACAAACGCACCTCGGCGCGAGCCTCAAGATGGAAGTGCTGGCGCACTGGGGTCACGTGAAGGACGCGCACGAGAAGCCGGAGTCGACGAGCACCTACAAGAAGCAGGACGGCACGGTCGTGCCGATGAGCTCGTTGCGACTCGACGAAGACTCGTACAAGCGCGTGATCAAGCTGATCGACGAAGCCCTGGCGCGCGCGTCCGCGAAGTAGTCCGGCCTTCCTTTTCTAGAAGGCCCCGTTCGCACCGTCGCGCCGTGCGCGACCCGGAAAAGAATGCGCGTTGTCGCAATTCTTGCCGCGCTCGGGCGATGCGGGCCCTGGCATCGCAACATTGCCTTTGCATAGGAACTTTCAAATAAGTTCATGCGCGCGATGCCCGTCGTCGATGGAGTCCAAGTCACCAGGCAGGGGTACGACGCGATGCAGGCAGAAATCAAAGGGCGTGGATTGCTCGGGCGACGGCACGGGCGTCGATTGCGAGGAACGGCGGGACTGTCGTTGCTCGAGGTCACGATCGCCATGTCCGTCATGATGACGATCCTCCTGGCTTCGGCCGGAGCCTTCGGATCGAGCATCAGTGCGGTGAACAGCGCGCGCCGCACGAGTCGCGCGAGCCTGTTCCTCGAGACCGTGATGGAGGACATCTCCGCGCAGGACTACGACGACCTGCTCACGTTCAACGGCAACCACGTCTACGACAAGGCCACCTCAGCGGTCTCCGATTTCGAGGTCCAACTGTCCGTGACCCAAACTGCAGTCGGCCTGCGCCGAGTCGATGCCGTCCTGACCGACCTGCGCAACAACCACGAGCTGGGTCACGTCGCGACCTTGAGGTCCCAACGATGATCCCGGGGCGTTCACGTCGCGCGGGCTTCACGATCATCGAGACGATGATCTCGCTCTCGATCTTCGCCGCTCTGGGGTACGCGGTCGCGGTCTGCACCAAGACGGCGAACGATTCGCAGCGCACCGTGTACTCGGTGGCGGCGGACGACCGGGCCCTGCGGGAGTCGAGTTCCTATCTTACCGACGAGCTGCGCTCCAGCACGGATGCTCAGGTCACGGTCGCGACTCTGGCCGACGGCAACCATCAGGTCGACTTCAAGGTGCCGGTCGAATCCGGCGGCAACCTGGTCTGGGGCGTCTACGACAAGGGTCTCGGCAACGACTACGCCTCGCAGAACAAGGTCGATTGGAAGCTGCGCTACACCGTCCGCAACTCGGTCGTCGGGGGCGTGGTGAACAAGCAGCTACTGCGGCAGATCCTCGACACGAACTCGGTCGTCCAAGACGAGAAGGTGATCGCGGAACGGCTGCATTCCGGCACGGAGAATCCTCCGGGCTTCAAGGTGATCAAGTCAGGCGACATGTGGGTCGTCACTGTGTCGACGTCGGGGAAGTCGGCGGAGTCTTCGGGTATCAAGGCAGAATTCCATGTTCGAACTCGCAACTGAATCACGTTTGGTCGTCTCGCATTCGAAGCACGCTTCGCGGAAGGGCAGCGCGCTGCTCAGCACCGTCGTCGTGATGGTGAGCATGATGGGCTTGCTCTACGCGGCGAGCTCCATGTCCGCCGTCGAAGTGAAGGACGCTCGGCGCGGCATGAGCGACGTGAAGACGAAGTACCTCGCCGAGGCAGGCGTGGAGCGCGGCCTTTCCTATCTGTCGATCGCGGTGAAGAACACCAAGGTCCACGATCCCTTGAAGGGGCTGACCGATCTGTTCGCGGCCGGTGACACGACCACGCCGATCGTCGGCGAAGCGCTGATGGACGGCGCGACTCGAGTGGGCGCGTACACGGTCAGCTTGACGAAGGTCGAGCAGAGCACGACGAGCATCACGATCGCCGTCGATGCCACCGGTTACCTGCCGGACGTGCCGTCGGCGCTGCCGGCCGGCCGTCAGGTCGACTCCTGGCACGCCGTGCGCAGCCTGGTTCGCTACAGCCTCGCGCCCAGCGACGTCTTCAACTACGCCTACTTCATCAACAACTGGGGCTGGTTCTACGGCAACACCATCTACTGCAAGGGCAACGCCCGCAGCAACGGACAATTCGACGCCGCGAACTACTCGCCGACCGTCACGGGTCAACCGATGTACGACAACGTGGCCTGGAGCGGGGCCGCGGCCTCCCTGACCGGCTACCACGACGACAACCACGATGGGCTCGCCGATGGGAACGATGGCGGGATCTGGTCCGGCTGGGACATCGTCAATGCCGGCCATGTTCAGGGCAACGGCGGGCACGCCCAGAATCAGCACGATTTCGACGGTTCGGTCGAGATGCCGAACTTGTCGGATCTGACGCCGTACGAAACCAGCGCCATCGAACAAAGCGGGTCGATCACGATCGGCGGAGTGACCATGACCAATGCCGTCTACGGCGACGCCGTGGGCGAGAAGCAAGACCTCTTCCTGGTGGGCACCGCCGCCAATCCGATCGTGCTCAACGGACCCGTCGTGGTTCGCGGAGACGTGATGATCAGCGGCTACGTGACCGGCAAGGGCGCGATCTATGCGGGCGGAAACGTGTATTGCCCCAACTCCGTGCGCTACCTCAACCCGCCGACGACTCCTCGCCCGGCCGGGAACACGCAAGCTCAGACCGAGGCCTGGCTGACCACGAACTGGAACAAGGACTTCCTGGGCCTGTTCGCGCGCGAGAACGTCGTCATCGGCGACACGTCAAACTGGGTGTGGCAGTACTACACCGGCTACTGGATGAATGACTCGTTGAACGCGTCCTCCGAGGACGCGGGCGAGGACGGCATCCCGAACACGCGCAGTGGCCGTGACGGAATCTCGGGCACCGCGGACGACGACGTCCTCGAGGGCGACGGCATCTTCACCATCGAGCACTACACCGAGGCCGACGCGGCCCTCGGGCTCATTCCCTCCGGCAGCAGCGTCGGGGATCCGATCCCGGGGACGGGCGAGGACATCGACGGTGACGGCGTGTACGACGACACGACCGGTCTGGCAGACGTGATGATGACGAAGCCGCTGAACACCACCCAGTGGGGCGGGAACATGCCCGCGGCCGGCTACTCGGCCTACGACAAGATCGCGACGCTCTACGCCAACAGGCTGGACGCGACCTTCTACACGAACCACTCCTACTGCTACGTGGTTCTCGGCGGCGAACAGGCGAACATCAATGGAGCCGTCGTCAGCCGCAACGAGAACATCATCTACGGCACGCCGGCGATCAACATCAACCACGACAGTCGCCTGCTCGGCAGCAGCTCGAGCCCGGCCGCCAATCTGCTGCCGCGGACCATCGAAGCTCCCGAGATCCTGCGCTGGTCGCGACTCGACCACGACCCGAACCGCCACGCGACTCCCTGAGAGACCTCATGTCCCCCCAACGAATCATCGCCACGTCCTCGGTGGCACTGATGCTGCTCTTGCTCGTTCCCTCGGGGCGCGCGCAGGGCGGCGAGCAGGCGTCCACCGCGCAGTCCGAGGGCAGAGCGGAGTTCGAGGCGCAGAAGGACAGTCTGCGCGAACGCAACCGCTCCGCCATGCACCCCGGCGATCCGCTCCTGATCATCGGGGTCGAACAAGGGGACAACGACCTCCGCTCGCGCTCGCCCGCGCTCCTGCGGAGCGATCGCGCGGCGACGCAGGTCGACGCGGAGGAAGCCCACGAGCGCCGGCTGGCGTTGTTCGACAGCGGGGGGCTGAACCAGCAGGCGGTGACCGTACCCCGGTCGCCCGCGGCTGCGACGCGCGCCGTTGTGAAGAAGCAATCCGCGTCCGAGGGAGTCGAAACGACGACCGGGCGCCACATCCTGGCGTGGTGCATCGGACTCCTGATTTCGACGCTGTTCACGGCGTGGATGTTCAAGCGCTTCGGCCACCTGGTCCTGCGCGTGTCCTGAGACTCTCCAGGACACCCACGATGAAATCGCGCACCGAGCGGAAGATCGCGGTACTGAAGGCCGAGGCGGCGCGAAAGCGGGCGCTCGCGAGCCCGGCGGTCAGGCACACGACGGCCGCGCTTCGATCGATCGACAGCGCACTCGCCGAGACGAAGTCGGCTGC
The DNA here is from genome assembly GCA_044228955.1 of Planctomycetota bacterium. Lineage (GTDB taxonomy): Bacteria > Planctomycetota > UBA1135 > UBA1135 > JAEUIA01. Next base: position 56,414 of record JBGATY010000004.1, read on the forward strand.
GACGACTTCGCGTCCAAGCCGCTCCATCCGGCCGAGCTGATCGAACTGTGCCGCACCATGCTCGAACGAGCCACGGCCTGCTGACACGGCCGCAGCGCGCAGCCTTCCGTCCGTCAGTCCTGGCGCGGCCGTGAAGGGTCTGCCGCTGCTCCGCTGGCCGTTTCTCGCACGCGGGCCGCGACTTCGACCAGCTTCGCCGCCGAGAACCCGCGGTCGTGCATCCAGCGCACGCGGCCGTCCGCGTCGAGGAAGAGTACGCGCATGTTGCGCGTCGATTCGTTGCCCGTGAACACGGCGATCGGTTCGGCCTTCGAACCGTACACCGTCACGACGCTCGTCCAATCCTCCTTCGGGATGCCCGAGCGCATGCCGCTGTCGATCCAGCGCGAAGCCAGCGACGGAATGAACCCCGGAATCGTCGGCACCTCGTACAGCCGCACACCCAGATCGGCTTGGAGCAGGGAGTAGAGCCAGCGATCGCCGTCGAACTGGGCCTCCTGCTCGTAGCCGATCAGGAGCACGCACGGCTCCCGCGGGGGCAGTTCGACTGCATCACCCGCGAGCGTCGCACCCACGATCGTCGGAAACGTCTCGCCGATGGGGGAGCGAGCGGGATGCGTCGTCCGGCAACCGGACGTCGAGAAGATCGCGACGAGCGCGATCACCACGAGCGCGCTCGCCGCTCCCAGGTACTTGCGGACCTTGCTCCACGGCTTCATACAGGACCCTTCGCTCGATTGGGGGGTGCGGATGCACCGATTCCCTCGTGAATCGTGTGCGCGGCAGGGCGAACCTACCCGCGGAAGGCGATCCACGACACCACGCCGTGGGCGATCAGGCCCGCTCCGAGCGCGCCGAACAGGATCCCGCGCGGAACGGCTCGCGCGGCCCTCCACAGCGTGAAGCCTCCGATCGGCACGTAGAGCAGCATGCCCGTGACGAGGCCGGGCGAGTACGAGTGCGTCGCGACCGAGCTTGCGGCGTGCAACACGCCGTTCAGGGTCAACACCGCGAACGGCGGCAGCATCAGCCACTCGCGTCCCTTTTTCGATGCGATCGCCGCGAGTACCACGACGATCGACAGCGCGATCGCGTTGATCGCCGCGAAGCGCGCGTCCGAGAACGACTCGGACAGATGCAGCCGCGACCACGCCACGAAACCTCCGCCGGCCAGCGCTTCCTCGGCGAAATGCAGGTATCCGAGCGGCGCGAGCCACGCCCACCAACGCGGGAACGGCCAGGACGATGCGGGGCCTGGTTTCATCGCCGCTCCATGATGACCTCGCGCGCGCTAAGGCGGAATGGGCGCCTTTCACCAGGGAGCGGCCCGTTGAATCCAGAGTCCATTCTCCGGCGAATGGGGGGGCGAGCGTTTCGCACTACCCACGAATGACCCCCGCTCGGACTCTGACCGGACTTTTCGCTTTCCGTCATGCGCGTTGCCTGGCGTTCACGTTGCCGTTCCTGGCAGGCTGCAACACCGCCGGATCCGAGTCGAAGACGACGAGTGCGGACGCAACCTCGGCCACGAACCAGGAATCGGCAATGAACCCGAATCGACCCGAACCCGACATCGATGTCATCGCACGCTTCGACCGCGCGGAGGTGTCGCGCTGGTCTGCCTTCGACGACGTGATCATGGGCGGCGTGAGCGCGAGCAGGATGTCGAGCGGCTCGGATTCGAGTGGCGTTTTCGCGGGCGAGGTCTCGCTCGAGAACGACGGCGGTTTCGCTTCGGTGCGCTCGTCGCCGCGCGACTGGCCCTTCGCCGACGCGCGCGGCATCGCGTTGCGCGTGCGGGGCGACGGTCACGCGTACAAGGTCAATGCACGCACCGACGAGGGCTTCGCCGGCGGCAGTTGGCAGGGCGCGTTCCAGACTCGACGCGACGAGTGGATGACCGTGCGCCTCGCATTCGCGGATTTCGTGCCGCGTCTGCGTGGTCGAACGATCGACGCCGGACCGCTGCCACAGGCCGACGTGCGTACGCTGGGCCTGTTGATCACCGACAAGCAGCAAGGACCGTTTCGTCTCGAGGTGGAGTGGATCGGCGTGTGGCGCTGAGCGGCCCGCGCGACTCCAGAGCCGGCGCAGAGAGCGAGAGCGATGAGCGCGATGCGCATGTTCATGGACTCGGCTCCGAAGGTCTCCGGCGTGAGCGACGATTCAAGGCCATTGGGGCGGCGCGAGGCCGGCAACCTGCCGCTGTGGGGGATGCGCACTCCACGCGAGGCGATCGCCCCGTCCCACGCACCGCAAAGGGAGCGATCGTGGCGCTGCGTCCGCGACGAATCCCGCCTGAAGGCGTTAGGATGAGTCGATGATCGAGGGGTCCGAAGCCGACGACACGCCGCCGCTCTCCGAGCGCATCGTGACGAGTCTGCCCGAGCTGACTCGATTCGTCCGGCGCAACATGAGCAAGGGCATGTTGGCGCGCGAGTCCGCGTCGGACATCGTGCAATCGACCTTTCGTTCGTTGCTGCAGAGCGGATCCGAGTTCCAGGACCGCGGTGAAGCGAGCTTCCAGGCCTGGCTGCGCACCGCCGCGCGCAACAAGCTGCGCACGCGCACGCGCCACTGGAGCACCAAGCGTCGCGGCATCACTCCAAAGGCGCTCGACGTGAGCCCCGACGAGATGCAGGAAGTCGAACCCCTCGCGCCCCAGTCCGCAGATCCGCTCCTCGAAGCGCAGTTGCTCGAGGAAGCCGAACGCTTGCGTCGGGCCTTCGCCGCGCTGCCAGATGAGGAACGCACGCTCCTCGTTCGCTCGCAGATCGACGGCGCGTCCCACGTCGAGATCGCGCGTGAGACCGGCCTTTCGCCCACGACCGTGCGCCGGGCCGTGGCGCGTGCGATGGCGCTCCTGGCCGCCGATCTGGAGCAGTGATCAGCGCTCAGCGCATGCGGATCGGCATGACCGGGCGCAGTCCGATCCCGGTGTGCACCGTCGCGGGAGCCATGCAATGGCGGACCCAGGGTTGCGCCATTTCGGGTGCGTCGATGCAGCTTCCTCCGCGAACCGCCTTGTTCCCCTCGACCGCGACCGTGTCGCGCAATCCGTCGCCCGAACGCGGGATCAGCGAGGCGTACCCGCGCCACACGAATGGATCGCGGCACCATTCCGCCACGTTTCCCAGCGTGTCGTGCAGTCCGAATCCGTTGGCCGCGAAAGTGCCGACGGGCGCGCTGTCGACCCAGCCGTCCTCGAAGGCGTCGAGATCCCGCTTCACGTAGTAGCCCTGACGACGCCAGGCCTCGGCCAGAGTCTTGTCCATCACGTTGGCGCAGCCCTTCAACGGCCAATCTGGTCCGAGCGATCCGCCGCGAGCCGCGTACTCCCATTGGGCCTCCGTGGGCAAGCAGAGACCCACCCCGGCGAGCAGCGCGCGCGAGCGGTGCCAGTCGAGCGTCATCGGCAGGCAGAGTTCCTCGGGGACCAGCGCGGGGCCGATCACGAGTCCCAGTCGTTCGGCCTGCGCGCGCGTGAGTTCGAACTTGGACACCAGGAACGGATCGAGCTCGACCACGTGCGTCGGACGCGACTCCGGACGGTCGAGCGTGTTCTCCTTGGGCTGACCCATGACGGAACTCCCGCCGGGCAGGAGCACGAGGACGATCCCGTTCTCGCCCGCGATGCGCCACCCGCTCGGCGTGGTGTCGTCGCGCACGGGGACGTCGCCTGTCGTCGCCAGCACGAACTCCCACAGCCCACTGTGCGGATCCTCGCGGAGAGGCAGCAGTCCGAACACCCACTCGGGACGGAGCCCGCGGTAGTGGGGCGACGCGGCGATCGCCGCGACGGCGCGATCCCACTCGACGGTTCCCTCGGCAGCGGTGCGGCGCACGAGGCGTTCGGTATCGTTCCGTTGGCGGCGCACGCGCTGCGTGAGCGCCGTGAGTGCGTCCCAGTCCGCCAACAGGCGGCGCAGAGCCCCGAAGCGCCAGGCGTCGAGCGGCGAGTCGAAGCGCACGGTCGTCTGCTCCTCGAGCGCGCGAGCGCATCGTTCCGCGATCTCGTGGAACGCCCGCACCTGCGCCAAATCCCGTTCCCATCGGTCTGGACTGTCCCGCGTCGACTCCATGAGGCTCGCGATCTTCGCGAGCAAGACGGACACGATCTCGCGCGGCGGCCGGAGCAGCAGCGCTTCGACCTCCTTGTCTCGAGCGCGTACCGCATCCGGATCGAGCGGAGCCGGCATCCCGTCCGGATTCGAGCGTGCCACGAGCGCCGCCAGTCCCTCGACCTCGCGCGCCAACGTGGCGAGTTGTTCGAGGGTGGCGGCGTGATCACGCCGGCGATCCCCGTCGCGGTAGGGTTCCGCGATCGCGCGCAGCGACGCGAGTTCGCTTTCGTGCTCGGCTCGCCTGCCGAGCACTTCCTCGGCGCGCTCCAACCACGCGTCCATCTGCGGCAACCCCTCGGGCGCCGCGGGCCAGAAATCGCGCGCGTCCTCGATCAAGCCGCGAACCAGTTCGGCATCCACGAGCCTCTCGATTCGGTTGGCGACCTTGATTTCGCGCACGGCGAGCACCGCGGACAGCAACAAGAGGAGAATCGACACGGCCAGTCCCGCCGAGAGTCCCGGTCGCCGTCGAACCCAACGCCGAGCGCGCAGCATCAGGGACGTCGACCTCGCCATGACCGCGTCACCGGCCAGCGCGCGTTCGAGGTCATCGGCCATGGCCCGCGCGCCGTCGGGCCGACGATCGGGTGTCGGATCGAGGGCCGACAGGCACACCGTCTCGATCGCGGGTGGCAAGTTGCGGTTCAATCTGCGCGGAGCCTCGACGTCGTTCGTCGCGATCCGACGCCGCACCTGTTGCTCGGTTCCGCCCAGGAAAGGCGTGCGCAACGTCACGAGCTCGTAGAGCATGGCGCCGAGCGAGTACACGTCGATTCGTGCGTCGACATGGCGCGACCCGCCCTCGATTTGTTCCGGCGCGGCGTAGGGCAGCGACCCGAGCCAGGTTCCCTCGCGCGTCACACGATCCACGTCCCGGGGCAGCGCCAGACCGAAGTCGGTGAGCAAGACGCGGCCGGAAGGCGTGACGAGCACGTTG
>JBGATY010000050.1:0-20759 GCA_044228955.1 Planctomycetota bacterium
CCCGGCTTCGAGCGCGCACGGCGTCGAAGAGCGTGTGCGCGACGCGATGTGGTTTCCGGACTACGTTCCCTTCCGCGCTGCTTTGGGCACCTGATCGGGCTCGTGGAGATCGCGCGTCAACCGGCTCTCGACCGGCACCGTCGTGGCGCGAGCGATGTCGACGATGATCTCGCGCGCGCGATTGCCAGGGACGATTCCAGGCGCCGCCTGATGCTGTGGTACTGCTCTAGCGCTGCGGATCTGGTGCGCTAGCATGCGCAGCTCCATGAGCGTTGCCGCTGCCCTCGGATCCCGTGCCAAGACCTTCGTGTTCTCGACGTTCACGGAGCTGTCGATCTGGAAGCGCTGGTTGGTGCGGCTCGCCGTCATCGGCCTCGTCGCCGGAGGGGCGATGTACGTCATCGCGCTCACCAAGGGCGACGAGGCCGGCGGATTTTCGAACGCCGGCATGCGCTCGGGCGGAGGCTATCTGCTCGGGTTCCTGGCGGGAGCGTTCGTGCGCCTGTTCCTCAAGGTCAGCCTGTTGATCGCGATCGTCGCCGCGGCGGGAGCGTGGGGCCTCTGTCAGTTGGGCTGGGTCGAGCTCCCCTACCACTCGCTCGCCGATGTGCAGGCGGCATTCAGCGTGAAGGCGCAGTCCTCGGCAGCGTGGCTCGACGCGTTCTTCAAGAGCCATCTGCCCCACTCGGCCGCCACCGCGCTCGGCGGCTTTTGCGGCGTCACCCAGCGGCCACGCGCGTCGCCGGCCAAGCCGGGCTGACGGCCGGAGCGCTACTCGTTCGCGCCGCGTGCGGCGCGGCGCTCGCGCACCGCTCGTGCAGCGAAGAATTCGCCCGCCTTGTAGCTGGAGCGCACGAGCGGGCCGGACGCGACGTATTGGAATCCCATCGCGCGGCCGAGGCGTTCGTACTCGTCGAAGCGTTCGGGCGTCACGTACTCGCGCACGGGTGCGTGCTTCTTCGACGGACGCAGGTATTGACCGAGCGTCAGGAATTCGACGCCTGCGTCGCGCAGCATCTGCATCGATTCGACGATCTCGTCGTGGGTCTCGCCGAGGCCCAACATGATCGAACTCTTCGTGAACACGCCGGATTCGTGCTGTTTTGCGCCGCGCAACGTCTGCAGCGAGCGCTCGAACGAGCAGCGCGGATCGCGAATCTTGCGCTGCAAACGCGAGACGACTTCGACGTTGTGCGCCAGCACGTCCGGACGCGCGCTCATCAGGGTCGCGAGATCGGAGCCCTGGTAGTCGGGGATCAGCGTCTCGACTACCGTCCGTTTCGAGCGCCTCCGAATCTCCTCGATGCAGCGCGCGTAGTGCGCCGAACCGCCATCGGGCAAGTCGTCGCGATCGACACTAGTGATCACGACATAGGACAGGTTCATGGCCGCGACCGCCGTGCCGACGTGCACCGGCTCGTCGACGTCGGGCGGAGGTGCTTGGAGCACCGTCTTCACCGCGCAAAACCGGCACCGGCGCGTGCACTCGTCGCCGAGCACCATCAACGTCATCGTCGCGTGATCGCCCTTCCAACATTCGCCGATGTTGGGACAGCGCGCTTCCTCGCACACCGTGTGCAACTTCAGCTCGCGCGCGAGGCCCTTGAGCTTCGCGTATGCCTCGCCACCGGGCAGCGGCACCTTGAGCCAGGCCGGTTTCTTGACGTGCTCCTTGGTCCCACGGGTCTCGTTCGAAGAGGGCGATTGGGGAGCAGGTATGCCGGGGTCTCTGTCCATGATCGATGCCGCAGGTGAAGCGTCGCAGTTTAGCACACACCAGAGGTGAACGCTCCACCAACACGCCTCCGGCGCGCGCACTCATCGGAGCCTTGGTACATGTTCAGGCCGGATCAAACTCGGCGGCGGAACACCAGTCTTCACGCGGCCCTCGGATCGCCCGCCTGAAGGCTGTTCGCTCGCGCATCTTGGATCGAATCCCGCACGCGTGCGCCCAGCCCTCCCCAAACCGCGGGCCCTTGCGCATCTGAAAGGCCAGCACGTTCCGCGCGGGCGGCACGAGCGCCATCCGATTGCGCTTTGCGGATCGAATCAGGCCGATCGACGCAAGCGTACCCCTGTCGATGACCCAAGCGACATCGCGGTTGGGCACGCACTCGTCCTTGCACTTCCTGTGCGACGAAACACCCAACAGAGTCGGCACGCTCGAACTCTGCGCGTCGAGGCCGCAGACCACTCACGCTTCATGCCGCTGATTCCCGAGCATCTCTCCTCGCGGGAGTCCATCCGCGCTCTCCTGTTGATCCGAGTCGGCTCGGTGGGCACGGGGCCGCACGGCCACCGGAGTCGACGAGTCGTGTGACTCGGTCAAGAACGCATGAAACAGCCGGGGGCCGATTGCGCCCACCTCGGTCGTGAGCGATCGTGAGTCCGTTCTGCGAGCGGTTGCCTTGAAACTCAACGCCAAGATCGCCCTTGTCGCCATCGCGATCGTCGCGATCCTGGTCACCTTCGCGAGGAGAAACGCACAGTCATCCGTGCGCGCCGACTCCTCGGCTGCACCGCGGTTCGACGGCGCGGCGGCCGCGAAGGAGGCTTCTTTTCTCGCGCGCGTCGAGACGGAGACGCAGCGAACTTCGATTCTCCCCACCGTCGAGTTGCCTGAACCAGCCGCGCCGCGGCGCGAGATCTTCCCCGGCGTCGTCTCGGGCCACGTCGTCGTCGCCGGTCGCCCCGCGGGCTCCGCGGCAGGGAGCTTCGTGCGCTGCACGCCCACGATCGGCAGTCCCGTCGATTGCTTCGTGAACGAGGACGATCGCTTCGAGGCCCGCGACTTGCCCGGCGGGACCGTCGAGATCCACTGTTCGCTCGCAGGTCACACCGAAGTCACGGCGTCGGCATTCCTGGACGACACGAACCCGCATGCGAGCGTCGAGATCACGATCCACGAGATGCGCTCGTTGCGGGTGTGGCTCGACGACGAGCGCGGGTCGCCTATCCCGTTCGACGATGCGAACGCGAACATCCTCTTGCGAGCGTATGTCCAGCTGTCGACGAAGTGGGCTGACAGGGGTGAGGTACTGCATGACAGGTCGACGATGCGAGGGACGGAGTCCCAGACGTTTGCACCGCAACTGGCGGACCTGATCCTCGAGGCCTGGGAGCGGACTCGGACGAACGAGGTGAACTCCCCCTGGTGCACGATCGAGTTCCTCCCGTTCGAACCGGCGTTTGCGTGCCTGGAGATCCAAGGCGTCGTCGTCGATTGCGCTGCGATTCCTACTTGCTCGAACGAGTTGCACCTGAGCTTCGATCCGGGGGCGGTTTCCAGACGTTTCCACGACCTCGACATCGAGGTCGTCGAAGAGGCCACGTCGACACCCGCCGCGAACGTCCGCATCTGGGTCGGTCAATCCGGGATGACGAACGACCCTCTCTGGGTGACGACGGACACGAACGGCCGTGCGCGGTTGGGGTATCTGAGCCCGGCCAGCTATCACCTGATCATCGAAGAAGGAGACTATCTGCGCACGAGTCACGGGGTCGACCTGAACGAGGGCTCGATGACCGAGCGCGTCCGCATGATGGTCCAGCGTGGGATGCGGATCGAGGGGCGAATCGAACCTGCGGTTGTCGATGAAGCGACGGACGCGTGCGAGTGGCAAGTTCTGTGCACGGCTGCAAGCGAGACGATTGCAACGGGATGGGACAGGAGCCGATCCCGGCTGACGCGTCAGGGTCGATTCGAGTTCGCCGGTCTCCAACCGGGCATCTGGGAACTCGAGTTGTTCCTGAGTTCGGACGACTCAGGGAATCCTAGGCTGAGGGTCGACGTCACGAACCGGTCCGCTCTCGACATCGTGTTGAAGGAGCCCTGAATGGGGCGAGCACGTGCCCGGGAGCACGTGCTCGCTATCGAACCGGTCCAAGAGCGTCGAGCGCTCAGGCCGCCTTCTCGTCTTGTTTGCGCTTGGCGTCGAACTGCGCGGTTTCCGTCGAGCCCTCCATCGCGGTCGTCGACGAGCGGCCCTGGCTCACGGCCTGCGTGACCGCATCGAAGTAGCTCGTGCCTACTTCGCGCTGGTGCTTCGTCGCGGTGTAGCCGTGGGCTTCGCTCGCGAACTCGGCTTCTTGCAACACGGAGTACGCGGCCATCCCGCCGTCCTTGTACGCACGCGCCAGCTCGAACATTCCGTGATTCAAGGCATGGAAGCCGGCCAGCGTCACGAACTGGAACTTGTAGCCCCTCGCACCGAGCTCGCGTTGGAAGCGCTCGATCGTGGCTGCGTCGAGCTTCTTCTTCCAGTTGAAGGACGGCGAGCAGTTGTAGGCCAGCAGCTTGCCTGGGAAGCGCGCGTGGATCGCCTCGGCGAACTGTCGCGCTTCGCCGAGGTCGGGATGTGACGTTTCGCACCACACGAGATCCGCGTACGGAGCGTACGAGAGCCCGCGCGCGATCGCCGATTCGATGCCGGAGCGGACGCGGAAGAAGCCCTCGCTCGTGCGCTCGCCCGTGCAGAATTCACGGTCGCGTTCGTCGACGTCGCTCGTGAGCAGGTTGGCGGCATCGGCATCGGTGCGAGCAACGAGCAGCGTCGGCACGTCGCATACGTCCGCGGCCAGGCGCGCGGCATTGAGCGTGCGGATGAAGCTCGATGTCGGCACGAGGACCTTGCCGCCCAGGTGGCCGCACTTCTTCTCCGATGCGAGCTGGTCCTCGAAGTGCACGCCCGCTGCGCCGGCTTCGATCATCGACTTCATCAGCTCGAACGCGTTGAGCGGACCGCCGAACCCGGCCTCGGCGTCGGCGACGATCGGCAGGAACCAGTCGGTCGAGTGATCGCCTTCCATGTGCGCGATCTGGTCGGCGCGTTGCAGCGTCTGGTTGATGCGCTTGACCACGGCGGGAACGCTGTTGGACGGATAGAGACTCTGGTCCGGGTACATGTGGCCCGACAGGTTCGCGTCGGCGGCAACCTGCCAGCCCGACAGATAGATGGCCTTCAGGCCGGCTTTCGCCATCTGCATCGCCTGGTTGCCGGTCAAGGCGCCGAGCGCGCGCACGAAGTCGTCCGTGTGCAGCATGTCCCACAGCCGTTCGCTGCCGCGGCGGGCGAGCGTGTGTTCGATGCGGACGCTTCCGCGCAGGCGTTCGACGTCCGCCTGCGTGTAGTCGCGTTGAATGCCGTGCCAGCGGTTCGTGTGGTGTTTCATCGAGGGGTCGTGGTGCGAGTTCATGGTGTGAGTGGATGGAAGCCGAAGACTGGATGGAGGGGGGTCGGGTCTACAGGTCGTCGTAGGCCGCGATGGTCAGGAAGTCGGGCATTTCCGCGGCAGTGGCGAGGCGGAGCATGAGCTCGGCTGCGCGCTCGTGCCGTGACAGGCGACGTTGTTCCTCGTCGAGGGAGTCGATCGAGCGCGCCAGCTCCTCGTCGAGCACGACGCGCACGAGTTCGGCGTCGATAGCACGACCGTCGGACAGGCGCGCGTGGCGCTGGATCCACTGCCACACCTGCGTGCGCGAGATCTCGGCTGTGGCCGCGTCCTCCATCAGGTTGTGGATCGGCACGCAGCCGTTGCCGCGCAGCCAGGATTCGATGTAGAGCATCCCGACTTCGAGGTTCTGGCGCAGACCGCGCTCGGTGATCGCGCCGGTCGGCGCCGCAAGCAGCTCTCCGGCCTGGACGTGGATGCCGGGGCGCAGGCGCTCGATCTGGTGCGGTCCCGCCAGCACGCGACGGAACTCGTCGCGCGCGATGCCGATCAGTCCTGGGTGCGCGACCCACGTTCCATCGTGTCCGTCGTGCGCCTCGCGCTGTTTGTCGGCGCGGACCCTGTCGAGCGCGATCCGGTTGCGTTCGGCGTCGTCCTTGATCGGAATCTGCGCGGCCATGCCGCCCATCGCGTGGGCGCCGCGCTTGTGGCACGTCTGGATCAGCAGGCGGCTGTATGCGCGCAGGAACGGCTGCTCCATCGTGATCGTCGAACGATCGGGCATGACGAGTGCGGCGTCGGCGCGGAATTTCTTGATGAAGGAGAAGATGTAATCCCACCGGCCGCAGTTCAGGCCGCTCGAGTGCTCGCACAGCTCGAACAGGATTTCGTCCATCTCGAAGGCGGCGAGGATCGTCTCGATCAGGACCGTCGCGCGAATCGTGCCGCGCGGGATGCCGAGCTCGGCCTGAGCGAAGACGAACACGTCGTTCCACAGGCGCGCTTCGAGACGGCTCTCCAGCTTGGGCAGATAGAAGTACGGACCGCTGCCGCGACGGACGAGTTCGACGGCGTTGTTGAAGAAGGCGACGCCAAAATCGAAGAGCGACGCCGACACGGGCTCGCCGTCGACCATGAAGTGCTTCTCGACGAGATGCCAGCCCCGCGGGCGCAAGACCAGGGTAGCGAGCGGACCTTCGCGCGGCAGCTCGTAGACCTTGCCGTTGTCGCCGACGTGACGCATGTCGCGCCGCACGGCGTCCATCACGTTGACCTGTCCATCGAGCACGTTGCGCCACGTCGGCGACAGCGAATCCTCGAAGTCGGCCATGAAGACGTTCGCTCCGCTCGTCAGCGCGTTGATCATCATCTTGCGCTCGACGGGCCCGGTGATCTCGACGCGACGATCGAGCAGGTCGTGCACGGGCTCGGCGACGCGCCATCGCTTGGCGCGGATGTCGTGCGTATCAGCGAGGAAGTCTGGCCTGCGGCCGCTGTCGAGGTCGAGCTGAATGCGACGCCGACGCTCCAGCAGTTCGAGGCGGCGCGCGCGGAACGCACGTTCGAGTTTCGCGACGAACTGCATCGCCGCGCCGGACAGGACGTCCGCGTGACGGCCCGCGAGGGGCCCGGACACCCGCGTACCCGCGGGAAAGCGTGCTGTTTCGACGCTCTCGTGACGAGCGGCTGAGTCGAAGGGGGGCATGGTGACGCGCTGAAGTGGGTCTCGAAGTAAACGTACCCCGTCACGAGGACGGTCGCGTTGTCCGCGCGAGCCCGTGCAGCGAGATGGAGTCACGTCACCGAACCAGCTTTTCCGCATGCATGGCGGGAGCGAACTGCGTTCCTGGCGCGAGTCGGAAACTTGCTCGCGATCACGCGTGGTCGCCCGGCGCAACCAGGAAAATCCTGCCGGTCGGAGGCGGCGCGATCCCGCTCGCGTCAGAGTCCCAGTCGCGTTCGCAGGTAGGGCGCCACGGGCAGCTCGTCGGCCGAGACCTGGCCGTCACGATTGCTGTCCCAGCGCGCGGCGAACCCGTCGTGCACGACGTCGACTCCGGCCTGGAAGAGGAAGTCGCAGCGCACCTTGAGCTCCTCGTAGCCGAGCAGGTCGTCGCCGTTGTCGTCCATCTCGATCAGGAAATCCGGCCTCGCCTCGAGCTCCCCTCTCGACAGGTTCCGGTCGCCGTTCTTGTCGTACTTCGCGAGCAGGCGATCGAGTGTCGCATCGGGAGCGAGCGGAGCCACGACCGCGCGTCGAGACGGCCATTCGGGAGGTAGCGCGGGCTTCCCGCTCTTCGCCGCCTTGGAGCGGCGTTCGACCGCGAGTTGCACGAAGCCGTCCTCGTTCGCGTCGAGCGCGCGCCAGTCCTCGTCGCGTACGCGCACCTCCGTTGCGACGAGTGTCCCGCTGCCGTCCGTGTCGAGGGACGCAAAGACCTTCTCGGCCTGCGCGTCGTCGAAACGCAGCTTCCGGAGTGGCCCCGGGACTCGGGAGGCTTCCGACTTCGACAACGCGCGATCGCCATCGAGATCGAGGGCCGCGAACAGCGCGCCGTCCGTCTCCGCTCGGGACAACCGCGAGTCCTGGTCCTTGTCGAACTGCCGCGGATCGATGCGATCGAACAGGCGCGCCAGGTCGCCATCGGGATCGGTCCGCGTCGCCCGGATGCGCGGAGCTTCGAGCACCTGTGTGATGCTCGCGCTGGGCGGCAGGGCCGCGCTCGCGCGCGCGAACTCGGCAAACGTCCCGCGCTGATCGTCGTTCGCGTCGATGGCCGGTGGAGCGGTCGCGAGTTCCTTGCCGGTCAAGGCTCCGGAGCGGTCGACATCGATGCGCTCGAACGCGGCGTATGCGGCGGCGAGCGGCCAGGGAACCCTGGTCGTCGCGTCGGTCTTCCCGAGCCGTTCGCTCGCGACGCCGAGGATGCGGGCCACCTCGGCCGCGTACAGCCACCGCGAATCGGCGTGGCTGACGTCCTTCAACCTGCGGCTGCGTTCGTCGATCATTCGGTCGAGCGGGAAACTCTCGACAGCGATCACGTAGCTCTCGCGCATGCCGGCCAGCGTGCCCAACTGCGACGGCTGCGAGGAGATGCTCACGTCCGTCGCGAACACTCCGTCCTGTCCGCATGCGAAGACCAGCGTTTGCAGGAACGGAGGGTTGTAGAACGACGCCAGCGCAAGACTCTCCGTCGACTGCCCGGCGATCGACTGTCCCATGCGGCGGGGCCGCGCGGGATCGGTCACGTCGACGACGGCCACCGTGGAAATCGGATTCGGACCGGCCCGTTCCGACAGCAGGTAGACGTAGTCGCGCTCCGCCGTCCTCGCGCCGCCCTGCGCCTGGGCCAGGTCGACGTGACTCGCGAGCGCCATGCCGCGCCACGGCCCGGCCCCGAGTCCGCCGCGCGAGCGCTGCCGCGATTGGGCCGCCGGGTAGAGGAGGCGCGGTTCGGTCGGCTCGGTCACGTCGACGAGGAACAGGCCGCGGTCCTCGTCCAGCAGCGCGCACAGATTGCGCGCCGTCGTGCGCTCGTCGAGCACGCGCTCGACGCCGTCCTTGTCCTTTCGCGATCGTGGCCGGCTGTACTGGAACAGCGTTTCCACCGCGGTGAACTCTCCTGGCGATCCATCCTCGCGCGTGAACAGCGCGCCGCCGACGATGCGCGGGGCGATCGGCGCGCTGACGTCGACGATGACGAGCCCGCCCGCTCCGTCCGCGACGTAGGCCCAAGGCCACTGCACGTTCACGGCGCGTGCGTCGACGGTCGCGATCCGACCGGCGAGCCGGATCGACTTGGGTTCGGAGACGTCGTAGATGCGCAGTCCGCCCGGGCCGTCGGCCACGTAGAGCCAGTCTCCGCTCCACTTCACGTCGTGAGGCTCGCTCGTGGCCGTGAATGCGACTGTACGCGGCGCCGTAGGCGTCGTGACGTCGACGACGTGGACACCGCGCGCGCCCTCGCAGGCGAACACCTCGGTGGCGTGACCTTGCAACGGATCCGAACGGATCGCGAGCGCGGTGACGTCGGGCAAGACGAGCTTCGCGAGCGGCGTCGAAGTCGACGGCTGCGATCGATTCACCGCGATCACCTCGATGCCGCGCCTGTCCGCGACGAAAGCGAGCTGACGAGCCAGTCGGAAGTTCGAGGAACCCAGGCCCCATGTGGTGGACGTCCGGTGGCACTCGATGCACGAGCGAGCGGTCTTGCGCGTCGTGTGCATCTGGTGGTGGATCATCGTCATGCCCGACAGCCCCGCGGCCGTCACGGGCATGACCTGGTCGAGGATGCGCTCTCCGCTCTCATTGGAGACGCTGCCCATCGTCGAGAAGCCCGTCATGTACGGCGCGACGAAACCGCGCTCGTTCAGGCCCGCGTAGAACCCCTTCCAGGTCGAGAACACCTTTTCTTGCGTCGTGACGCGGCCGGGCGTGCGACGACCCGTGAGCAGGTCGAGCTGGGTCAAGGACTCGTTGCGATCGAAATGGAAGCCGAGCAAGTTGGGGTTCCACGAGGCATGGCACGCGTAACACTCGATCTTTCCGTGCGCGCCCGTCATCGCCTGGGCGGCGAGTGCGTTGTATTTCGGGCTCGCGGGATCGATGACGTCGACGATTTGCGTCACCGGGTGCTCCTCGCCGGTCACGTTGCTCGTGAGCACGACTCGATCGCCCTCGCGACGCAGGTTCGGGATGCGGCTCCCGCGTTCCGTGCGCAGCGTCGAGCGTTCGGAGAGCGTGCCGTGGCAGTCGCTGCACGAGATCTCGACAGCGTGCTCCATCTTGCCGACCGAACGGCCGTCTCCCATGACGTCGGCGAGCGTATGACAGTCGATGCAGTGCATGCCGCGTTCGTGGTGCACGTCGGGCGGACTCACCGCCGGATCGTTCATGTAGTACTGTCGATTCAGGAGCTCCTTCGTCGTGCCAGGTATGTCGGGACCGCCGGCGGCTCCCGGCGGGAGCGCGGCCAGGCCGCGAAAATTCGTGCCGATCGCGGCATCGCCCCAGTGACAGGCCACGCATGCGTCGGTCTTCGGCGCGCGCGTCATCGAATGCGTCGCCGCGTGACCCGGTTCGGTGCGCACCGCGCTCTTGTCGCGACTTCTAGAGAGGCCGTCGCGCGCGTATTCGACGTGACAGGCCGCGCAGCCTTCGCCACGGTAGTCACCGTCGAACCCTACACGCCCGCGGACGGCCCGCCCCTCCGAATACAGGTGGCACTGCAGGCACTCCTTGCGCGCGAGGTCAGTGAAGTGGACGCCGAGGTCGGAGCTTTCCTGCTTGCCTCGGAATGCGGGGACCTGCCGGAACGGGCCGCTCGGGAAGACGGAGAACGCCGAGACCTTCTGCTCGAGCACGCCCATCTCGTAGTAGCCGTCGGACAGGTGGCCCGCGGTCGTGCCGTGCAAACTCAGCTTCAAGTGCTCGACGAGGTCGGCATGGCACTTCCCGCACGTCTCCTTGGCGACGCGCAGGTCCATCGGATCGACGAAGCGCCGGTACGCGAGGTCCTCGTCGATCGGCACGACACGTTCGTCGGGCGGATCGGCGCGCGAAGGGCTCACGTGCGCTTCGCTCTTTTGCCTCGCCGCCGCGTTGCCTCCGTGGCAATCCGTGCACGACAGGCTGGCTTCCGGGTGCATGTCCTCGATGCCCACGTGACAGGCGAGGCAGCCGGTCACGTTCGGAGCCAGGGTGTCTTGCGCCGCAGGCGGTGCCGGAGTTGCGAGTGCGAGCCCCGCGACGATGCTCAGGCTCGCGAGCGCGAGCCGGCCGAACGCGAAGCGGCGCGAATCAGGCATGGAGGCCCGGGAGCATCTTGCCGTTCGAGAAGCGCGCCTTCGCGCCGAGGATTTCGCACACGGTCGGGGCCACGTCGATCACCATCACGTCGTCCTTGACGATCGCGCGGCGCTTGAAGTCGGGGCCCCAGGCGAGACACGTCACGAAGCTCATGTCCTCGGAACCGTCGCCATGATCGAGTCCGCGACGCGAGTTGAGATCGCGATCGCGTCCGAACTCCGGGCACACGAGGAACGCGGTCGAATCGGCGAGCTCCGGGTCGCCCTTGACGGCGGTCCACAGTTCACCGATCGCCGCGTCGTTGCGGCGCACGACCTCGACGTAGCCGTTGTACGAACCGTGGGCGATGTCGGCGTTCTGAAGGACGACTGCGGTGAGCTTCGGCTTGAATAGCGTGACGATGTTCCGGGCGAGACGCAGCGCCTTGGCATCGGCCGCGTTCGCGCCCGTGATGTCCGCCGTGCCGCGGTTGAGCTCGGCCAGGAGGTAGTTCTCCACCGCTGTCGCGCTCTCGGCGCTGTTCGTGCGCGCTTCGCCGGCCGATTTCGGCTGCAGGGCCTCGCGCAGGCGCTTGTAGACGTCGCGTTCCTTCTCGGGCATCTCGCGCGGACGGCCCCACGCATCCAGCAGCGACTTGAACTCGCGGTTGAAGATGCCGTCGCCGTCGAGCATGTTCGCGCCGTAGCGCGCGCCGTAGTCCGGGTGCAGCCCATAAGCGTAGTTCACCTGCTGCTCGCCGCCGGCCGTGGCGATCCAGACGTCGCTCGCGGAAAGACCGAGGTCCTTGCGCACGTACTCGAAGACGGTGGGTTCGTTGCCGCGCGCGTTCTCGCGGATGCCGCGCGGCTCGCTGACGCCCGTGAACATGGAGAGTGCCGCGCCGAAGTGGCCGAGATTCGAAGTCCGCGCGCGCGTGTAGACCACGCCGCTGTCCGCCATCGCCTTCAAGGTGGGCACGTTCGTGTCCGAACCGAAGGTCTCCTTCGTGCGCACGCCGCCGGCGAACGCGATCAGGATGATCCGCTTCGTCTTGCGCTCCTTGCCGCCGGGCGATGTCCCACGCGCGAGCCTCGACGTGCCCACGAGCGCTGCCGCTGCGGCCGTAGCCTTCACGAATTCGCGTCGATCGGGGTGGCGCATGTCATCGACCTCAGTAGCGTTGGTACTCAGTGCTCGCGAGGAGGGCGCAGAGGATCGTCTGCGGCCTGCATTCGGGCTCGTTCCAGGCGGCAAGGAAAGTCTCGAGTTCCGTTCCCGTGGGTGCGCGTCCAAAGAAGCGCGCGAAGCGCGCGCGGATCCATGCGGCCGGATCGGAGATCTTCTCCCGGGATTCGATGGGAACGCGGTTCGAGTCGAGCATCATCCGCACGAGCACCGAGCGCAGGGGCGCGGGATCGGACAGCCCGTCCAGTGCCTGGCGCATCGGCTCGGCTTCCGCTTCGGTCGGCACGCGGCCGAGCAGGTCGACGAACAGGCAGCGCACGAAGAGCCTGTTCCCGAGCGGAATCGGAGCATCCAGCCGGGCGGCGTACGCGCTGGACAAGAGCCAGCGCGACACGAGCGCGGGGTAGCTGCCCGGATCATTGTCGAATTCCACAGCCGCGCTGCCCCACTCCTTCGCGTCGAGCTTCGCATGCACGAATCGTTCGTGCTCGCGACCGACGAAGTGCTTCGCGAACGCCCGACTCTGCACTGCGATGCGCACGATGTCCGCCTGGCAGTTGCCCTTGACGCCGAGGAACGTGCCTTCGTTGCCGTCGTAGATGCGCTTGCCAATGTCGAGCTCGCGCGGGTTCTTCTGCACCTCCATGCCGGTCAACTGCTCCATCACGACCGTGACGAAGGTGTCGGCGCCAGGATTGCGCTGGTCGAAATTGGCCGAGAGTGCGATCAGGTGCACGGCCTCGCGCACGTCCAGCTTCCCCTCGGCGAGATCGCGCGGGATGGCCGTAATGCGCTCCGACTGCGGCCTGAAGTTGTTCACCAGGAGGAAGTAGTAGAGCTGTTCCTCGAACCAGCGCGCATGGAAGTCGGGGCCCGAGACGAGTTCCGCCGAGACTGAGGCCAGGGTACGACCGACGCACCGCGCCGCTTCCGCCGGCAAGGGCGGACGACCGAGCAGGTCGAGGTGGATCGTGCGCACGGCGCGAGCATCGAGCAGGCGCGCACCGGGCTCGTCGACGACGAGTGGCGTCGCGAACAGCGCGGCGGCCCAGGCACACAGTTCGAGCGGACTCGGCATGGTGAAGAGGATACCCCCGCCTGCCCCGGTTGGTTTCGGCGCGACCGCCTTGAAAAGAAAGGGGAGCCGGCCCCCCCGGGCCGACTCCCCTGGTCCGCGTCGCACGCGGACGCTTCCACTCAGTGCACTCAATTCAGAAAGGGATCCACCTGCTTGCGCAGCTTGGGCGTGCGCATCTTCGTGATGGCACGCACCTGGATCTGTCGCACGCGCTCGAGGCTGACCCCGAGCTTCTCGGCGACCTCGGACAGCGTGTGCTCCTCCTCGGATCCGAGGCCGAAGCGCATGCCGATCACGAAACGCTCGCGTTCGCTCAGTTGGTCGAGAGCGGCATGGATGCCGTCCCGCAGGGAACTGTCCTCGAGCTCCGGCGTGTACGGATCGCCATCCGACTTGCTCAGGAGATCGCGCATCGACCCGCCGTCCTCGTCCTCGTTCAGACTGACGTCCATCGAGTGCGTGGAACGCGCCGACGCGAGTGCGGACTCGACCAAGTTGACCGCGAGACCGGATTCCTTGGCGATCGCCTCGGCGCTCGCTTTGGGATCGCGCAAGCGCTCGATCGCGAGGTTGATGTGCTTGAGCGCCTTCTGGAGGTAGACCGGCACGCGGACCGTGTGTCCGAAGTTGTACAGGTGGCTGCGGAAGGCCTGATTCAGCCAGTGCACCGCATAGGTGCGGAACAACAGTCCGCGGCGCCAATCGAAGCCGTCGACCGCGCGATAGAGCGCCGCCGAACCTTCCTGGATCAGGTCGAGGCGGTTGGCGCTCGTGTGCGAGTACCGCTCGACGTTGATCAGGACGAGGTAGAGGTTGCGCTCGACCATCTCGGTGCGCAGTGCATGCCACTCGCTCCAACGCCGGCACAACTTGGGCGGCAGTCCGCAGTCGATGCGGGCACCCGAGAAGAGGGCGCTCGGGTCGTAGTGGACACCGTTCTCGAGGTCGCTCGGCTTCTTGCCGGCTTGCTCCAGGGCCCGGTTCAGACGGATGCGCGCAAACTCGACACGCCGTGCCAGTCGGGCCTCCTCTTCCTTGCCGAGGTGCAGGAGGTCGTCGATCTCCGAGCGCAGTTGGTGCTCGATGGTGATGCGGTGCGACTCACGCGGCAGGGAGCCGGTGCGATGCCAGGTGCGGGGATTGGTGATCTCGAGGTTGGTGTTCTCGCGGTCGAGCTCGGCAGCGAGGAGTTTGCACTCGGCCTCGAACGACTCGGGATTCTGGGCCAATCGGTCCAGAATCAGATCGAGCTTCGCGTGTTTGATGCTTTTCGCCATGGGAGTCCACCTCGGGGAGTCAGGGGGCGGGGCGCCCCGTGTCTCTGCGGTCTGAGTTGGCCAGTCGGACCCTGGTTCGGAACGAGGAGCGGTGGGATGACCGCGCCAGAGTCGATTGCCCTGCGAGCGCGCGCCGGATGCCACCGTGCCGCGAACTCCATCTATCTATACGCACGGCACCCGGTCGACTGACGTAAGGCCTCGAAGAAATCGAAGCTCTCTGCTGCGTCGGCTGGGGAGGCGTGCGGATCATGCCCGAGGCTTGCAAGTGCCGATCCGAAACTGGTTCGGATACGGAATCGGGCGCTCTGCCGAATGGAAAGCACTCGCCCCCATGGACTTCTGGAGACGTGAGGCTTTCTTCACCCGGCAGGCCTGGCCGGAACCTGTCCCGCCCGGGAATCCGATGGAACAACACGCTGCCGGTCTATCCGTCATTTCGGCAGGGGATGCGGGTGGGGTCGCGGACCGGTGGCGATGGCACCGTCCCTTCTGGATGACTCGATCCAAGGCCTGTCCGATCGTCGCGGACCGCAAATGGACCGAAAGCTCCTTCCGATGGGCCCCCTGCGCTATGCCGGCCAGCTCTGAGATCGCATTCGCTCCCGTCCCGCAAGGAGTTGCGCTCGGACGGGGTGGACCTGGCCTCGATGCTCAGCAGGAGATTCGTCGAGGGCCAGGAACCGCTGCTCCCGACGACCTCGAAGTCGTCGAGAACGGTGACGGTTCCGAACCCGGCGTCTCGATCGGATGTCGCTACGGGTCCCTGTCCTGGATCGGGTGGGGCCAGCTGCCACCCGACACGAGCGGGTGCTCTCTGCTGCCGCGGAGCGGACGGCTGGACCGCGTCCACGTCGTGGACCACGGGCACAACGGATTTGGATTCGCGACCGACGGCGGGTACGACGTCTGGGGCGTGACCGGGAGGGAACTCCCGGGTCCGGATTCCCCGGCGGATGCCGGCCGACCGGGGCACGACAGGCTCGATTCCGCTGGCGCCGGAGCGCGGCCTGGATCGTCGCGGCGCTCGCTGTTCCCGTCCTCGGCTTCCTCTGGATGCTCGTGAAACGAAGGCATGCTCATGGTTGATCGCACTCGGCTCGTCCGCACTCCCGCCCTGCTCCTCGCGCTCTGCAGTCTGGCCGGGCCGCTCTGGGCGGGAGAGCGCTTTGTCCACGCCACCTTGCCGGAGCTGCGCTTCGAAGGCGACGCGCCCAAGTTCCCCGAGCCGGACTGGCGCACGCTGGTGCGACAGGATGCCGTGGCGAGCATGCTCACTTACGTCGTGCTCGACGGGCCGGGAGAGATCTACCTCCGGGCCGAGCAGGGGCAGCAAGACTCGTGGCCGCCCAATCTCGTGCGGCCCTCCGCGATCGTCGTGAGAGCCGACGACGGGGCGCCCATTCGCGGACGATTGTTCGTCGCGGATACGGAGAAGAAATCGGTGGCGACCTACCGCTTCGAGGTGCCCCTTCCCGCCGCCGACGGCGACGGACGCGTGCGGTTCTTCGAGTCGAAGGCCGCCCACTATGACCGCCTGCTGCGGAGCGGATCGCCGGGTTCGGCCTGGTTCCGGCACATGCGCGACTCCGCTCGCAAGGAGCTCGGAACGGCCGTGGCGAATTCCGACAGGGGCATCGTGCAGCGCGAACCCGCCGATCCGCTCGATTTGTTCTCCGGTGGGCGGGCGGTCGCCGAGAACCTCGAGCTCGACCGCGGCCTGCGCGTGGCGAAGCAGGAGGAGGAGACCGTCGACGTGACTTCGATCCAGGGCGTCACGACGCGCGCCCTCGACTGGAAGGCTCTGATCAAGGACAAACACCCCGAGCTCGATCCCCTCGCCCGCTTCGTTCCGGCCGATCAGCACGCGGTCTTCTTCCCGAGCTTCGAAGCGATGACACGGGTCGTGGACGACCTGGACTCGACGGGCACCACGCTCATCGAGGCCTTCGAAGCGCGCGTCGAGGATCAACTGACGAGGGAACGCTACCAGAAGCAGATGTGCCTCCCGCTCTCGACTCTCGGCCGGCTGCTCGGTCCGACCGTCGTGTCGAGCGTGGCGATGACGGGCTCGGATCCGTTCCTGCCCAGTGGAGCCGACGTCGCGATCCTGTTCGACTGCAAGCTGCCCGACGTGCTCGAGAAGTTCCTCGGAATGCGCCGTTCGGAAGCGGAAAAAGCGGGCGCCGAGCGCATCTCCGGCAGGATCGGAGAA
The DNA here is from genome assembly GCA_044228955.1 of Planctomycetota bacterium. Lineage (GTDB taxonomy): Bacteria > Planctomycetota > UBA1135 > UBA1135 > JAEUIA01. The sequence continues at coordinate 16,716 of JBGATY010000050.1, forward strand.
CTCGCGTACGAGGGTGCCGTGAGCGCCGATCGTTCCGTCTCGTGCTATGTGGCGCGCATCGAGACGGTCGTGATCGTTTCGAATTCGCTGCCGGCGCTTTCGCGTCTCGTACTGACGGCGCGGGATGCGTCGGGTTCGCTGCTCGGCGCGGACGAATACGTGTGGTTCCGCGATCGCTACGCGCGCGGCGCGGACGGCGAGAGCGCGCTCATCGTGCTGACCGACGCCACGATTCGTCGCTGGGCCGGTCCGCGCTCGCGGATCGGCGACGCCCGCCGCCTCCTCGCGGCCGCGGCCATGAGCGAGATCACGGCGCGGCACGCGGAGGCGATCGTGGCCGGGAAACTCGATGTCGGCTCGAAGGCCGCCGACCCCGACTTCGCGGTCAGCGAGGACTTCGTGTGGGACCAGAACGGCGTGCGCTCGCCGCGCTTCGGGACTCTGCGCTTCCTGACCCCGATTTCCGAACTCGGCGTCGACAAGGTGAGCCCGGCGGAGAACAACGCGTACTCGGTCTTCCGCAACACTTTCCAGGATCGCTGGCGCAACTACTTCGATCCGATCGCGGTGCGGCTCACCTTCGACGCCGGGCGCATGAAGGCGGACGTCACGGTCATGCCGCTGACGATCCAGACGGAGTACCGCGAATTGCGGCAATTCACTGGTGACGGCAAGTTGCCGAGCACGGCGGGCGATCCGCACGCGACCACGCTCTTCCACTTCGCTTCGGCGCTCAGCAAGTCGTCCGAACTCGGACGTCTGTTGACGGACGCGGTCGGATCGACGGCGCAACGCTTCGGCGCCGATCCGCTCGGATGGCTCGGCGACAGCATGTCCATCTACGGCGAACGCGATCCCTGGTGGGATGGGTTGCGCGACGCCGGCGGCTTCTTCGACGCCGAGGACGTCGACTACTACAGGACGCCCCTGGTCTTGCAGTTCGACGTGAAAGATCCCCTGAAACTCGCCGGATTCCTCACGGCGTTGCGCGCGTTCGCGGACGAGAGCGCGCCGAACCTGATCAAGTGGGAGACACGCACCTGGCACGACGTCTCCTACGTGTGCCTCTCGCCGACCGAGACGCTCGGGATGAACGAGCCCGGACGAGACCCCCACTTCTTCTACGCGGCCCTGCCCGACATGCTCGTGCTCTCGCTGCGCGAGGATCTGATCCACAACGCGATCGATCGCCGTCAGGCGCGCAAGGAACACAAACCCATCGAAGGTGGCGACCGGATCTGGCTCGGGAAGAGCGCCGGTCTGCGCATCGAGGGCGACTCGCTCGCGGTGCTGGTCGGAGTGGTTGGCGGCTGGAAGGACAGGAGCGCAGAAGCCGTCTGGTCCACGATCCCGATCCTGAACGAGTGGAAGCGCCGCTTTCCGAGCCAGGATCCGGCCCGAGTTCACGAGCACCTGTTCGGCGTGCGGCTCACGACCCCAAACGGCAAGTCACTGACGTGGAACGAGGAGTTCCAGACGATGGACTCGCCCGACTACGGCCGCCCGGGAGCCGAAAACCCCGCGGCACAGTCGACTTCGTCGCTCTCGGCATTCCAGCGCGTCGATCTCGGCCTCGAGTTCGAGGGCGAGGGCCTGCGCGCGATCGTCGAGGTCACGAAGCGGCGTTGAGCGTGCGCGGAGTCCGGAGCCGAACGTTCAGGCCTGCTTGACCGCGCCGTCCTTCTGATAGGACTTCTGCGTCTCGCGCGGGATGTACGGATCGAGGTGACCCAACTCGCTGGCGTCGCGGATCAGGCTGCGCGCGATGACGACGCGTTGGATTTGATTCGTGCCTTCGTAGATCTGCAGGATCTTCGCGTCGCGGAAGAACTTCGCGATCGGGTAATCCTCCATGAAGCCATAGCCGCCGAACACCTGAACGGCGTCCGTTGCGACGTCCATGGCCACGTCGGTCGCGAAACACTTGGCCATCGCGGCCTGCTGCCCGACTTTCGACGACTGGGCGTCGGCGGCAGCGGCGGCGGCATAGACGAGCCAGCGCGCGGCTTCGGTCTTCATCGCCATGTCGGCGAGCATCTTCTGCACCATCTGGTGGTTCGAGATCGGCACGCCGAACTGGTGACGACGCTGCGCGTAGACGTTGGCGAGGTCGAGCGCGCCTTGCGCGGCGCCCACCGCTTGCGCCGCGACGCCGGGTCGAGCCAGGTCGAGGGTCATCATGGCGTGCTTGAAGCCCATGCCGGGGCGCTCGCCGATCAAGTTCGACTTCGGCACGCGCACGTGGTCGAAGTGCGTCTCGACGACGGGCACGGTACGGATGCCCATCTTGTCCTCGATCTTCTTGACCGTGAAGCCGGGCGTACCCTTCTCGACTACGATCGCGCTGATGCGGCGCGACTTCGACGACGCGTCGGTCACGCAGAACACGGAGTAGATGTCCGCGACGCCGCCGTTCGTCGTCCACTTCTTCTCGCCGCAGATGACGTAGTGGTCGCCGTCCTCGACCGCGGTCACCGACAATCCGCTGGCATCGGAACCGGCGAACTTCTCGGACAGGCAGAAGGCGACGAACTTCTCGCCGGCGGCGATCTGGGGCAGCCACTTCTTCTTCTGCTCTTCCGTTCCGCCGACGAGGATCGGGAAGCTGCCGAGCGCGTTCACCGCGAACGCGACGCCGAAACCGGAATCGGCCTTCGCCAATTCCTCGGTCACGCGCGCGAGCGCGAGGATCCCGGCGCCGTGGCCGCCGTATTCCTTGGGAATGAACGTGCGGAACAGGCCGGCCTTCGCCACCGCCCGGGCCGCCTCCCAGTTGTATTCCTGGGCCTTGTCGTACTTGGCGGACTGCGGGCGAACGTACTTGTCGGCGATCTCGCGCGCGATCGCGGCCAATTCGTCGGAGAGCGGGCTGAAGACGATGTTCTGCGGCATGTGAGGAGTCGTGGTGTCGTGGCTCGTAGAAGTGGTCAGAGCGAACGGGGTGGATGATAGCGAGTCCGACGCGCGCGGACGATCTGGCGCGGCGCGAGGGGCCCGGAAGGTTCTCCCGCGAAGCCCCCGTCGACCTCCGTGACCTCCAGGCCGCGCTCGTGGAGGAGCTTCCGCAGTTCGTCGAGGCCGTACATGCGCACGTCTTCGCGCCACGAGCGGATCCGACCATCGGCGTGCGTGAGCGTCACTTTTTTCGTCACCCGCCGTCCCCCATCGGCGAGTGCCCGCTCCTCGTCGAGCCTCAGACCATGACTGTCCCGGCTCGAACGGGGCACCAGGGTCGCGCGGACCCGATCGGGGTTCATGGTCTCCATGACGAGCAGGCCCTCGGGCGCGAGCACGCGCGCGATCCCGTCGAGCATGCGCCGATCACCGTCGTCGCCGAAGTAGCCGAACGACGAGAACAGATTCACGACGGTCTCGAACGCGGCGTCGCGGTACGGCAGGCTCTGCGCGTCTCCGCGCGCGAGCCGCCCCTCGAGGAGAACGCCTTGGGGCAGGTCGCGAGCGCGCCGCAGCAAGTCCCAGGACAGGTCCATGCCGAAGACGTCGACGCCGCGTTCGGCGAGCGCCAGCGCGTGCCGGCCGAAACCGCAACACAGGTCCAGCGTGCGTCCGCGTACTCCGCGATCGACGAGCCACGCGACCTCGGCCCGCGCCGAATCCAGGTCGCGGTGCGGATAGACGTCCACGTATTCGTCGCGAAACGCCGCGACGTACCAGGCCTCGTCCGACGCGTTCACTTGGCGCCGGCCCGGGCGGCGCGTGGCGCGTCCGTCTCTTCCCGGTGCAGTACGACCGCGATGTCGCTCGCGCCGGTCAACACGGTGGTCGCGACCTCGAAGTCTCCAGGCGCGCTCGTCCCGGGGTCGCCGTCGGTGTCGAACCGCACCACGAGGGACATGCGCCGCGCGAACGTCGGCAGACGCTCGACGACGAGATCGTCGGGGGTGAGGCCGAACTGCAGCGAGTCGCCGGTGCGCCACGGATCGCCGATCTCGTACGAGCGTCTGAGGAGCACGGTCTTTCCGCCCACGTAGTGAACGGAAATCACGATCGCGCCATGGGCCTCGCGCGCGAGCGCGCCGTCGA
>JBGATY010000051.1:0-20661 GCA_044228955.1 Planctomycetota bacterium
ATCCTGCTCGCGGGCCGCAGACGCAGCTTTTGGCCCTCGACGACCACGGTCACGCCCAGGTGCCCGCGGGGATCGGTGGCCTCGCCCCCGTCGTCGCGGTGCTGTCGATGGCCGCCGCGCTCGCGCTCTCGATCAAGGGCCTCTTCGCCCTTCAAGGTCTCGAGGAGGGCGCGCGCGTGCTGCGTTCGACGTCCTGGGACTGGATCGATGCCGGGAAGTTCTCGATCGACGTCGCGATGCACCTCGATCCCCTCTCGTCCGTGATGACGCTCGTCGTCACGGGCATCGGCTCGCTCATCTTCCTGTACGCATCGGGCTACATGAAGGGCGACGCGGGCTACGCCAAGTTCTTCGCGTACCTGTCGCTGTTCGCCTTCTCGATGCTGATGCTCGTCTTGAGCTCGAGCATGCTCGGGCTCTTCGTCGGCTGGGAAGGGGTCGGGCTCTGCTCCTACCTCTTGATCGGCTTCTGGTACGAAAAGGGCTGGCCGGCCGAAGCGGGACAGAAGGCGTTCATCATGAACCGCATCGGTGATGCGTGCTTCCTGATCGGCACCTTCCTGCTCGTGCGGGTATTCGGTTCGCTCGACATGGCCGCGATCACCGCCGGCGTGCCGGGTGCGCTCGTGAACGGCCTCGCGACGCCCGAGTTGTTCGCCGCCGGGCTGCTGCTCTTCGGCGGGGCGTGCGGCAAGTCGGCGCAACTGCCGCTCTTCACGTGGCTGCCGGACGCGATGGCCGGTCCGACCCCGGTTTCGGCCCTCATCCACGCCGCGACCATGGTCACGGCGGGGGTCTACCTCGTCGTGCGTTTGAACCCGCTCTTCGCCGCGTCACCGCAACTGCTAGCGATCATCGGCGTCGTCGCGGCGTTGACCGCCTTCGTCGCCGGCTCGACGGCGCTCGTGCAGCGCGACATCAAGAAGGTCCTCGCGTACTCGACCGTGTCGCAGCTCGGCTTCATGTTCCTCGGCCTGGCGTCGGGAGCCTGGGCCGCGGCGATCTTCCACCTCGTCACGCACGCCTTCTTCAAGGCCTTGCTCTTCCTCGGCGCGGGATCGGTGATCCACGGCATGCACGAGGAGCAGGACATGCACAAGATGGGCGGGCTCAGGCGTCACATGCCCGCGACGTTCATCACGTTCCTGTGCGGCGCCGCGGCGCTCTCGGGCTTGCCGCTCATGTCGGGCTTCTTCTCGAAGGACGAGATTCTCGGACACACGTTCGCTCACGGCGGCTTGTACACGGTGCTGTGGGGAGTCGGCCTCGTCACGGCAGCGATGACGGCCTTCTACACCTGGCGCATGGTCGCGCTGACGTTCTTCGGAGAAGAGCGCTTCGACAAGAACAAGGTGCACGTGCACGAATCACCGGCGGTGATGACTCTGCCGCTGTGGATCCTCGCGGTCCTGTCTCTCGCCGGAGGCGTCCTCGGGCTCCCGCCGGTCATCTACTCGGTCCACTACCTCGAGCACTGGCTCGAGCCGGTCACGAAATCGGGAACGGCGATCCTCGCCGCGCACGGAACGCACGAACTCAGCCACGAGATGGAGTGGATCCTGCTCGGGCTCGGAGCTGCTGTCGCGCTGGTGTTCGCCCACCTCGGCTTCCGCAACTACCGCTCGGGCGTCGCGCTCGACACCGCGATCGACAAGGGCACCCCGCGCATGGCGGGCTTCCTCGGCGACGCCTGGACGATCGACACCAAGTACACGCGCTGGATCGCCCAGCCCGTCAAGCTCATTGCTTTCGTCATCGCGGTCGTCGTCGACCAGTTCGCGATCGACGGGATCGTCAACGGGATCGGCGCGCTGGCCCGGGACACGGGCGCACGGTGGCGGCGCCAGGCCGACGGCAACATCGCGACCTACGGGTTGTGGATGGGCGCCTTCACCGCGCTGATCGCGTTCCTCTTCCTCTGGAAAGCGAACGGTTGAGACACCGATGAACTTCCTCTCGCTCTCCGTTCTCGTCTTCCTGCCGCTCGTCGGCGCGCTCCTCGTCGCGGCCACGCCCTCGAAGGCGATGGGCCTGCAGCGCGGCCTGACGTTGCTCACGATGCTGGTGACGGGCGTCATCGGCATCATGCTGTGCCTCGACTTCGACGGTGCGAGCGCTGCGATGCAGCACGTCGAATCCAGGCCGTGGTTCACGCTGCCCGGCGGAATCGCCGTGCATTACAGGCTGGGTCTCGACGGCCTGTCGGTCCTGATGGTCGCGCTCACGGCGCTGCTCGGCCCGATCGTGATGCTTTCGACCTGGGGTCACATCCAGGAACGCGTCAAGGAGTTCTGCGTGTGGCTGCTCGTGATGCAGACGGGCATGCTGGGCGTGTTCCTCGCTCTCGACGTGGTGCTCTTCTACACGTTCTGGGAAGTCAGCCTCGTGCCGCTGTACTTCATCCTCGGCATCTGGGGCGGATCGAATCGTCTGTACGCGACGATCAAGTTCTTCCTCTACACCGTGTTCGGCTCGGTCGTGATGCTGATCGCGATCATCTGGCTGCTCTACCGCGTCGGCTCGACCGACATCGAGCAACTGACGAACGTGGCCGCCACTCTGCCCGGCGACGTGCAGCTGTGGCTGTTCGCGGCATTCGCGCTCGCGTTCGCCATCAAGGTGCCGTTGATGCCGTTCCACACCTGGCTGCCGGACGCGCACACGGAAGCGCCGACTTCGGGATCGGTCATCCTCGCGGGCGTGCTGCTCAAGATGGGCACGTACGGCCTCCTGCGCTTCTGCATCGCGATGTTCCCGTCCGCGGCGATCGACGCGGCTCCGTGGATGATGGCGCTCGGCGCGCTCGGCATCGTGTACGGGGCGTTCCTCGCAATGGCGCAGACGGACATCAAGAAGCTCGTCGCGTGCTCTTCGGTTTCCCACCTGGGGTACGTCGTGCTCGGACTCTTCGCGATGACAGCGGCCGGATTGCGCGGCGGCATGCTGCAGATGGTCAATCACGGCCTCTCGACGGGCCTGTTGTTCCTCCTGATCGGCATGATCTACGAGCGGCGCCACACGCGCGCGCTCGATCAGTACGGCGGCATCGCCAAGGTGATGCCCGTGTTCGCGCTGTTCTTCGTGATCGCGGTGCTGTCGAGCGTCGGCCTCCCCGGGCTGAACGGCTTCGTCGGCGAGTACCTGGTCCTGCTCGGCACGTTCGAGCGCTCGCCAGCGCTCTCCGCGATCGCGGTGACCGGCGTGATCTTCGGCGCGGTCTACCTCCTGATGGCCACGCGCAAGCTGCTTTTCGGGCCGCTCGTGCACTCCAAGAACAAGACGCTCTCCGACCTCGGCGGGCGTGAAGTCGTGCTGATGCTGCCGATCGTCGCACTGATCGTGTGGATGGGCGTCGCGCCCAACACTTTCCTGTCGCGCACGGAGGGTTCGCTCGAAGCGCTCACGCTGCGCCTCGACCGCGCCCGCAGCCAGAAGACAGCACTCCTCGAGACCACGAACGAGAACGAACCGCGTTTCGCGGGTGCGAGCGAGGCCGAAACGCGATGACCGAACAACTGATTCGTCCGGAGCTGATGCAGGAGATCTTCAGCGAGCGCACGCTGCTCGCCACCGGCCCCTTCGTCGCACTCAGCATCGGAATCCTGATCCTCATCGCCGCTGAGGTCATCCCCGGCATGCGCGCGCTGCGCAAGCTCGTCTTCGTCGGCACGATCGGAGTCGCGGGCTGGTACGCGTGGAAGACGATGGGCACGTCCGAGACGTGGGTGTTCGAAAAGACCTACGTCGCCAACTCGACGACCGCCTGGTGGACGATGCTCTTCCTGGCCTCGACCTTGATCGCGTGGCTCTTCGGCCAACGCTACTACCAGAAGTCGGAGGCGCTCTTCGAGGCCGAACACGACCTGTTGATGATGTCCGCCTGCGCCGGGATGGTGCTCATGGCGGGTTCGCGCGATCTGCTCGTGTTCTTCGTGGGCCTCGAACTCCTCTCGGTCCCGCTGTACACGCTTTCGGCCTTCCAGCGCTCGCGCCGCGAATCGGTCGAAGCCGGCCTGAAGTACTTCGTCTTGGGCGCCTTCGCGGCCGCGACGTACCTGTTCGGCGCGGGCCTCGTCTACGCCGGCACGGGTTCGCTCACGTTCGCGTCGATGCCACCCACGGCCATCGGATCTCCGCTGGTCCTGACGGGCGCGGCGCTGATCGCAGCCAGCCTGTTCTTCAAGATCAGCGTGTTCCCGTTCCACCTGTGGGTGCCCGACGTCTACCAGGGTGCACCCGCCCCGGTCACGACGTTCATGGCCACGGGCACCAAGGCTGCCGCGTTCGCCTTCCTGCTCCCCACGGCCGCGGCACTGCTGCCGTTCTCGGCCAAGCCTCTCGTCGCAGTGATCGCGCTCTTCACGATGGCCGCGGGCAACTTCGGCGCGCTCGTCCAGAACGATCTGAAGCGCATGCTCGCGTATTCCGGCGTCGCGCACGCGGGCACCATGCTCCTCGCGATCGCGGGCATGCAAGGCGACACCGAACCGAACGGGGCGACGCGCGCGCTGCTCTTCTACATGGCTGCCTACGTGTTCACGGCGGGAGGAGCCTTCGGTCTCCTGACCATGCTCGAGGCCCAGACCGGACGCGCAGTCACGCTCGAGTCGATCCGTGGCCTCGCCAAGAAGCGCCCGGGCATCGCTGCTGCGCTCGCGCTCTTCATGCTCTCCCTCGGCGGCATCCCCGCCACGGGCGGATTCCTGGGCAAGTACCTGGTGTTCTCCGTCGCGGTGCGCTCCGGCCTCGTCGTCGTGGCGGTGATCGGCATCGCGCTCTCGGTCGTCGCCCTCGGCTACTACCTGCGCGTGATCATCGCGATGTACATGCAACCGGAGAGCGAGAAGCACGCCGTCCCGGAAGGCTCGCGCGCAACGAGCGGATGGGTCGCTTTTGCCTGCGCCGCGATGGTGCTCGTGCTCGGGCTGCTGCCGAGCTGGTTCCTCGAGAACCTGCGCTAGCCCCAATGCCGGTCACTTGGGACGAGAGGACCGCATCCGTTCCCATGCGCGGTATCGTCCCCGGCACGTGAAACGCCGCGAGTTCTTGCCCAGAGCTTCCTCCACAACGCTGCCATCTCGACACCGGTCGTCACGTTTTCAGCCTGACACCGGCGGTGACGATTCCATCCTGGCACCTGATCCTCTTCCCGTAGAACCCCGGGTTCGTGCGGTGCGGTACTCCGCGCCGCATGAACGCGGGGTCCGCGCTGCGAAGCACGCGTCGAATGCCGTTGGCCCGCTCCGCCCTCGCGCTCCTCGTCTGCCGCGCGCTATCCTCGCGCTCCACGATGACTCGCGTGCATCCCAGCGTCTTCCCGGCACCCAAGTTCCCTGACTACGAACTGCTCGACTCGGGCGGCGCGGAGAAATTGGAGCGTTTCGGCCGTTACGTCCTGCGCCGGCCGGATCCTGTCGCCCTGTGGTCGAAGCGGAGTGCCGCAGAGTTCTGGGACGCGGCGGACCTCGTGTTCGTGCGTGAGTCCGATCGCGGCGGTCGCTGGCAAGCGGGGGGGGGGAAGCGTGCGCAGCCGGTCGCGAGCGAATGGCCCGTGCGCTTCCGTGACGCGACGTTCCTCGTGCGGCCCACGCCCTTCAAGCACGTCGGCCTGTTTCCGGAACAGGCCGCGAACTGGGAACTCGTCGCGGACGTGCGCGAGCGCTTCGGCGTCGAGCGGCCGCGGCTCCTGAACCTGTTCGGCTACACGGGTGCCGCCAGCGTGCTCGCGGCCCAGGCCGGATACGAAGTGACGCACGTCGACGCGTCGAAGACGTCGGTGACCTGGACGCGCGAGAACGCGGCGGCTTCGGGACTCGCGAGCGACGCTCTGCGTCTCGTCGTCGACGACGCGCTCGCGTTCACGCGGCGTGAAGTGCGCCGCAAGGCCACGTACCACGTCGTGCTGCTCGATCCGCCGCATCACGGGCGCGGGCCGAAGGGCGAGACGTGGCAGTTCGAGGAGGACATCGCTCCGCTCGTGCACGCCGTGCAGGACCTGATCGGCGAGCGGGCGCTCGTCGTGCTCTCGACGTACGCGATCGGCTGCTCGCCTCTGACGTTCGAGAACCTGCTCGCGGAACTGGGAAACGGTGCAATCGAGGCGGGCGAACTGGCCCTGCCGCAAGCGAACCTCGAGCGCATGCTGCCGTGCGGTTTCTGCGCGCGGTTCTCGCGGGGCATCTAGCCGTGGGACGCGACCTCCAGGTTCTCTTCTCGGACAATCACCTGCTCGTCGTCGCGAAGCCGGCCTGCATGCCGGCGGTACCCGACGAGACCGGGGACGAGAGCCTCTACGACCTCGCCAAGGAATGGGTGCGCGTCGAGTTCGAGAAGGCCGGGGACGTGTTCCTCGGCATCGTGCACCGCCTCGACCGTCCCGTGTCGGGAGTCATGGTGTTCGCGCGCACGACGAAATCGGCCTCGCGCCTGTCGGAACAGTTCCGGACGCGCGGGGCGCACAAGACGTACTGGGGCGTCGGCGAAGGCGAGCCACGCGCCGCTTCTGGTGCGCTGTCGCAATGGCTTCTGAAGGACGAGGCGACAAACCGCGTGCGCGTGCTCGAGCGGCCGACCGAACTCGCCAGGCAGGCGCTCACCAGGTGGCGCGTCCTGGAGAGTCGGCCCGGGCGAACGCTCTACGAGCTCACGCCCGAAACGGGCCGTCCGCATCAATTGCGTGTCGCCTGCGCGACGCTCGGCACGCCGCTTCTGGGCGACCTCAAGTACGGGGCGAGCGCGCCGCTGCCGGACAAGAGCATCGCGCTGCACGCCGTCGCCTTGGAGTTCGATCACCCGACGCTGAAGACGCGCCTGAAGTTCGCCGTCCCGCCGCCGAGCTCGCCGGCGTGGGCCTTCGATCTCACACGTGCGCGGTCTTGAGCGCCGTCTCGCGTGCTTCCAGCGCGGCGTCCAGCACCAGTTGACGGGTCTGGCTGGTCAGCTCGAGGAAATCCATCTCCGGAAGCTGCAGCAGCGCAGCGGGGTCACGCTCGTCCTGCCCGAGGAGCATGTCGAAGCGCAGGGCCAGGCTGACGAGCGCCGCGTCCTTCTTGTTGTGCTGGTTGTCCGCGTATTTGTGGTGGCAGGTAGCCACCGCGATGATGTCCTGCGGCATGTGCCACGCTTCCGCCAGGCGTCCGCCGGCGATTTCGTGGAACAGGTAGAACACGCGGCCGACCAGAGCGGGGCTGACGTCGGTGCCCTTCTGGACTTCCTTGCGCAGCATCGCGAGCAGCGAGACCTTGCCGATGTCCGCGAGCAGTCCGAGCAGGAACGCGCGATCCGGATCGACACCGATCGGCTTGGCGATTCCGCGGGCGATCGTGCCGGTCGAGAACGCGTGACGCCACACGTCCTCCGCGTAGGTCGACAGGCGCTTGTCGCGCAGGACGGCGCTGCGCATCGAGAGCGAGAACATGAGCGAGCGCAGGTTGCGCAGACCGATGCGCACGACCGCGGCGGCGATCGTCTCGACCGGTTCCGCGCCGGAGAACATGGCCGAGTTGGACGTCTTGATGATCTCGCTCGAGAGCACCGGGTCGGACTCGATCGCGCGCACGATGTCGCTGATGTCGGCCGTGGCCTTCGACGTCATGTCGATGACGGCCATCGACGTCGAAGGCAACTGCGGCAGTTCCAGGTCGCCTTTCGAAATGCGGCCCGAGATGCGGGCGAGCAGTTCGCGCTCGCGTTCCTCGAGGACGCCGTCGTGGCGGGCGTGGTAGTCGGTCGTGCGCGGCTTCGCCGGCAGGGCCGCTGCGGGCGCAGTCGCGGGTGCAGCGGAGCCATTCGCACTCGTCTGCGCCGGAGCCTGACTCGCCTGGGCCACAGCCGGGTTCGCGGGATTCGGGGCCGGAGCCGTGCTTCCTTGCGGCTTCGAGCGGATGACCGTATGCGTCGATCCTCCGCGCGCTCGACCACCACCGGTCAACGCCGACAAGAACTGGGAGAGGATCTTCCACATGTTGGGGGGGGGCGCACGGCGGGGGAGCCGTGGGCAGTGCATGGAATGATCGGACGCCAGCCCTCCCAGGTTGACGATTTCCGTCCCGCTCTTCCCGGAATCAGGGCGGCGGCAGGCGGTAGTACGCGCGCAAGAGGCCGCCTTGAGCGGGGGCCGGCCAGTCGATCGTCGGGCTCGTCGCGCCGTTCGACCACTGCACGAACACGTAGGCCTGGCCGCCCACGCTCGCCGTGAGCGGCGCCGTCAGGTGGTGCTGGAACCCGGCCACGCTGGCCGTCAGGAAAGGAGTTCCACGCGTTTCGGCGTCGATCGAGAGCGGAATGCCCTCGGGCAGGCTGTGGAACGAGACGTTCGTCACGACCGGAAAGATCGTCACGCTGCGCGAACTCTCGATGCCGTCGGAATCCCGGGCCGTGAGGACGATCGAGTAGTGGGTGTCGGCGGGCTCGTGTCCGCTCGTCGGGACGACGAACGTGCCGCCAGAGACGCCGTGGAGCGGTCCGAGGAAGGGGTGTTCGTGCAGACCGTGGACGAGGAACACCTGCCACGAGAGCGCGCTCGGGGCGAGCGGACCGTCCTCGACGTCGACAGCGCTGCCGTTGAAGGTGATCGTTTGGCCGGCGACGTAGCGAGAGTTCGCGATCGGGCTCGCGACCGTCGTCACCGGCGCGTTGCCGACGACGATCCGCAGCGCGCCCGCGGACTTCGAACTCGAGCCGTCGCTGACCGTGCACACGGCGTCGTACACGCCGCGGGCCGTGTACGTGTGGCGCAGCTTGGGCTGGTTCGACGTCGTGCCGTCGCCGAAGTCCCAGTGCCACGTGAGCGGGCCGGGGCCGTTGTCCGGATCGTGGGAGGCCGTCGCGTCGAAGAACGCGCGGAACGGCGCATCACCACTGCTGCGGCTCACTCGGCTCACGGCCACCGGCGGCTGGTTGGTGGAGTTCGTGAACTGGACCTTCCACAGTCGGCTGCCCTCGACCGGCGGCAACCACGGCAACCCCCACGACACGTAATAAAGCGCGCCGTCCGGCCCGAACTGCATGTCGACGACGGGCCCGGCATCGGGGGCGGGTACGAAGATCGGATCGGCGACCACTTGGCCGGAACCATCCAGGACGAGCCGGCGGATCCACGCATTGGCGTAGTCGGCGACGAGGACGTTGCCGCGGAACTGCGGCGGGAAAGTGGCGCTGTCGCAGACGGGGCCGGCGACGATGCAGGAGCCCGGCTGGGTCGGTGCGTACGCCGGGTCGTCGTGGCGCCACTGGTGGAGCGCCGGCGTGAAGTTCGCGCACGAACCGGTCCAGCAATTCGGACCTTCGTCGTCGGGCCAGCCGTAGTTCGCCCCCCGTTCGAGGACGTCGAGTTCTTCCCACGAGGTCGGACCGTTGCCGCCGACGTTGCCGACCCACATGACCTTGTGCTCGGGGTCGAAGCGCATGCGGAACGGGTTGCGCAGGCCGCTCGCCCAGATCTCGGGAAGCGCGCCGCTCGTGCCCACGTAGGGGTTGTCCGCCGGGATCGAGCCGTCGGCGTGGAGTCGCAGGATCTTGCCGCCGTAGCTCGACAGCGGCTGCGCGGTCGTGCTGTTGCCCTGATCGCCGATGGACACGAACAGGAAGCCCTCGTTGTCGAACGCGAGCGCGCCGCCGTGGTGGATCGCGCTCGAAACGAGCGGGCATTCGAACAGCACCACCTCGGTGCCGAGCTTGGCGACGTTGCCCTCGATCGTGAATCGCGACACGCGGTCGTGCGCGGCGAGCGTCGTGTAGAAGGCGTAGATCCAGTGGTTGGAGGCGAAGTTCGGATCGAGCACGAGACCGAGCAGGCCGCGCTCGGCCAGGTTCGTGTCGGTCGGCAACGTGACGAGGTTGACCGCCAGGAGCGATCCGTTCTGGACGACGCGGATCACGCCTCCGCGCTCGCCCACGAAGATGCGGCCGTCGGGTGCGATGGCGAGGGTGGTGGGCTCGACGAAGCCTCCCGCGACGAGCACGCGCTCGAAACCCTGCGGCAGCGCCGTCGAGACGATCGGCGCGCATTCGCTCGGGTTCACCGCGTACGACGTCCACTCGCCGTTGCCGAGCAGGCCCGCGACGAGCTCGCCGTTCGGGGACCCGACTGCGCTCGAGTCGTGCACGATCGTGCCGGCGCCCTCCTCGAAGCGCCAGCTCGCGACGAGTCCCGGCGAATCGGGCGGGATCACGCGCATGAAGTCGGCGTTGATCGCGGCCGGCGTGCGACGCCAGCGCCACGCGCGCACCTCGTCGAGGCGGCCCTTGAACGCGCGCTGCCCGGGCGTCGTGTCGAACTTGTCGGCGCCGAACACGAGCCAGGCATCCAGGGGATGTGCGGTCACCGGCAGACCGTCGTTCGGATACGACAGGTCGGCCGTCGACGCGTTCGGCGGTGAGGCGAAATCGAGCACGCCGTCGACGACGATGATCTTGAAGCCGTTCGGCAGGAGGCGCGATACGACCACGTGGTGCCAGGCTCCGTCGAGCACGTTGGTGCTGCCTTCGAGCGTGTTGGGAGCCGCATCCTGCGCCGGCCCGTCACCGCGCCCCGTTCCGAAGCGCACGTGCCCGCCGGCGATGCTCACGCCGAACTCGCGCTCGCTGCCGGCGAGGATGCCGCGGTCGAGCACGATGTGGCCGTTGCGCCAGCTTCGATCGGCGAAGGACTGGTCGCCCGTGCCTCCGGGCAGAGGATTGTCGGCGAGCGTGCCCTGGATCCAGAACTCGAACGAAAACTCCCCGGCGCCCACGTCGCACGGCGCGCTCGCGTCGGGGCCCGGTTGATCGTCGTCGATGCGGAAGCGCAGGCGGTCTTGACCGTTGCTGCCGGTGCCAAAGAAGCGCAAGGCGTGCTGCGACGCCTGGGCCGTCGCGACGCCTCCGACGAGGAGAGCGCAGAGCGCGCCGAGGGCCGATCGTCGAGTGCCTCGAACTGTCCGCATTCCTCCAAGTCTACGGCGTTTTCGGGCTCCGGGAGAGCCCCTCGGGCCGGAAAGTCACTCCACCTTCAGCAGGCTGTCGCACAGGATGGCCTGGATCGTCGAGAGCCGCGCCGCGGCGCGCTCGCCCACGGCGATCCGGCGCTCGTTGTGGCCAGGCTCCAACTCGATCCGCAGGCTCCGCATGCCGTCCGCGCCGTCCAGCGCGACGTCGAGCGGAACGTGGAAGGACGTCTCGCTCGTGGCGGAGACGGTCACGTCGAGGACGAGGTCGGTCCCCTCGATCCGCACCGTGCCGTCGAGCTTCGGGTAGCCCTTGCCGTACACCCACTCGTCGAAGAAGCGCTTCCACTCGCGCTTCGTCTCGCGCTCGACGATCGCGCGGAAGTCGTCCGTCGAGGCGTTCTTGTAGCGGTACTCCAGGTTGAACGCGCGCAAGGCGCCGAAGAACTGCGCGTCGTTCGCGACGTAGGTGCGCAGCGTGTGCAGGACCCACGCGCCCTTGCTGTAGAGGTTGATGTTGTACGCCGAGCCGGAATCGACGTTCTCGCCGCGGTAGAGGCGCGACGACTTGCCGACGCTCGACTTCCACGACTGCATGTGCCGGTCGGCGGTCTCGCGGCCCTTCACGCGCTCGAGGTAAACGTCCTCGGCGTACGTCGCGAAACCCTCGTGGATCCAGAAGTCGCCCCAGGTCTTCGCGCTGACCGCGTTGCCCCACCACTCGTGCGCGCTCTCGTGGACCAGGATGTAGTCGAAGTACTTGTTGCGCGAGCCGTGGGGGTCCTTCCCGCCGTGCAGGGCGAGCCAGGCCGGATAGCTCGAGCCGTACGCGACGGCGGTCGAATGCTCCATGCCCCAGAAGCTGGTTTCGACCAGCGCGTACTTCGCTTTCGGGAAGGGGAAGGGACCGAACGCGGCGGAATACGCCTCGATCATCGGCTCGACGTCCTGGAACTGGAGCGCGGCCTTCTCGGCGTTCTCGGGCAGGACGTAGTAGATGAACTCGAGCGGAGCCTCCACGCCCTCGATGTCGAGCTTCTTCTCGACGACGACGTACGGCGCGACGTTGAGTGCGATGCTGTAGGTTTCGAGCGGATACTCGTGCACCCAACGGAACGTCTCCGTCTCGTTCGCGTGCACCTCCCGCGACTCGAGGCGACCGTTGCCGACCGCGTAGAGACCCACCGGCACCGTGTAATTCTCGAACACGCGCGCCGGCTTGTCCTCGGGATGGAAATACGAGTCCTTCGACGGCCACCACGAGGCGCTGCCGGTGTCCTGGCACGAGGTCGTGATCCACGGCTTGCCGTCGGCGGTCGTCTTCCAGTGGAAACCCGTGAACGAGTCGCGCGAGCGCGGCGAGCCGGAGTACGCGACGGCGAGCCGCACGCTCTCGCCCTTCTTCGCCGCGTTCGGAAGCCGGCAGTAAAGCAGCGGAGCCGTGTACGTGAACTCGAGCGCGGCACCCGCGAGGACACCGCTCGAGTCGACGGGACGATCCAGTCGCAGGACGCCACTCACTTCGAACCCCTGAGCCAGGTCGAGGACGATCTCGCTCGTTTCGTCGGCGGTCACGTGCACGTCGACTCCAACCGTGCCCGACAGCGTCTTCGTGGCCGGGTCGACCGAGAGATCGAGGCGGTACGTATCGACGTCGTACGCCGAGCGGGGATCGACACCGTCCGCGCCGACGAGCAGCGTGACACCAGCGAGGAGTGAGAGCATGCGCAGCCAGATTCCCGAAACGAACACCGCCTCGCCCTCCGAAGCGGAGGACGAGGCGGCGAGCTTAGCCTGAAATCGGTGCGCGCTCGATCAGCGTTGCGTACGAGCTTCGAGGAATTCGACCGCGCGCGGGCGGGCCAGGAGGCGCCCCAGGCGCCGAGTCGCCCGATCGGCGTCGAACGTGCGACCGTGCTTCTCGGCGGCCGCGCGCAGCTTGTCCTTCTGCTCGACGGTCAACGTGTCGAACACGCCGCGCGCGATCGGCTGCACCGTTGCGAGCGTGCGCTCCCGCAGCGCCTCGAGCGACGCACGCACGGATTCCCGGATGGCGGCACGGTCGCCGGTCGGGTTGTTCTTGCGCGCGTTCTCGAGGATCGTCCGCGCCTCGCTGCGCGCGGATTGGGCGATGGGGGCGATGGCCTTGGCGGCGGCGAGGGCCTGCGCGCGCTGCCCGTCCGTGATCTCGAGTCCGCGCACGAATTTCCGGATGCCGGCCCGCCGCTCGATACGCGCCGCCCGTCCGAATCCACCGCGACCTTCGCCGGAGCGTCCGGAGTGCCTCTCGCCGCCCAGCCCTTGGGCCGTGGCGAGGGTGCCGAGGAGCAGGAGGGCCGCGAGGCCGAACAGAGATTGCTTGCGAGTGATCATGAGGGTCTCCGAGGTGTTCTGATCGTACGCCCCTTGGAACCGGGCGCGGGCTTCCGAGTTCCGCTCCCTTTCCTCGCCTTCGCGTCGGGGCGGCGTTCCTTGCGCAAGACGAAGCGCAGACCCGACCAGCGCTCGTCGATCGCGCAGACCTTGTTGTCGACCCAGCCGGTGGGCAAGACCACCGCGCGCAGGTGGTTTTCGTTCAGGTCCGTCGCGACCCCGGCGGTCTGCTTGGGCCATGCGATCCACAGGCCGCCTTCCGCCTTCATGCGCGCCGCGATGCGCGGGAAGGAGCGCTCCAGGCTGCTCCGCGTGCGGACGAAGACCACCGCGACGTCGAAGGCGCTCGAGCCGCCGAAGGAGGACGTGCGCTTGACTCCCTCCGGCAGCGTGCCCAGCGCCGCCTGGAACTCCTCCGGTTCGTGCACGACCAGGAGATGCGTTCCCACGACGATGCCGAGCTTCTCCGCGAGCGGCGTTCCCGAGTAGCCAGTCATTGCGCAGAGCCTACCGCGAGTTGCTAGCGTGCGCGCAGTATGAGTCCGGAAGTCACGACGATCGCCGTCATCGGCGACGTTCACGCTCACTGGAAGCGCCTCGATTTCGTGCTCACGCGCGTCGCCGAGGCGCGTGTCGGCCTGATCCTCCTCGTGGGGGACATCGGCAGCCACGATCTGTCCTTCGTGCGCAAGCGGACTCCCGAGCGCGACGCGCTCTACCTCGCGTCGGTCGAGGAAGTGCTGCGCCGCGCGCGTTCTCTCGGCCCGCCCGTGCTGTACGTGCCCGGCAACCACGACCTGCCGACGCTGGATTTCCCCGGCAACGTCGACGGCCGCCTCGAGGTCTCGGCCGGCGTGCGCGTCCACGGCATCGGCGGGGCCGGTCCCGGTCGTTTCGGGTTCGCGTACGAATGGGAGGAAGCGCAGATCGCCGCGCGCCCCGTGCCCGAGTGCGACGTGATCCTCTCGCACACGCCGCCGTCGCGCACGTCGCTCGACCTCTTGCACGACAAGACACGCCACGTCGGCAGCGAGTCGATCCGCTCGATTGCGTCGCGCCATGACGGCGTGCTGGTGTGCGGCCACATCCACGAAGCGAGCGGTGCCGAGCAGATCGAACGCTGCCTGTGCCTCAACGTCGGCGGCCTCGGCGCCCCGTTCGGCCGCGCGCAAGTCGGCTTCGTGCGGCGCAATGGGAGTGGCGCGTGGGATTGCACGCACGAGGATCTCGACAGCGGCGTCGTGCGGCGCTGGGTGCGCGGAACCTAGAATCGCAGGTTGTGACCCATCGATTGGAGGAACTCGGGCCGCATCACGGTTGCGAATGCCTTGAAGGGGGATTCGAGCCCTTCGAGCGCGGTTCGCGGGACCGGCGCGACGCCGCGCCCGGCGAGCAGCGGCTCGAGCGCTTCGAGGAAGCGCCGCAGGCTTTCCAAGGCCTTCGTCGGGCACGCGCGCTGTCCTCCACGGTCCGCGAAGGAGATCGCTTCGGTCGCGACACGAACCGCCAGCCGATGAGGTATCTCCGCCTCTCGCAACCACGGATCGAGCGCGCAGGCGAGACGCTCGCGCTCGAAGTCGGGACGCTCCGACAAGCGCCGTGTCGCGAGGGCCACGATGCCGACATTGGCGTTCACGATCATGCCCGCGATGATCGAGCCGTCGTCCTCGGTCGCCGCGACAGCGAGCGCGTCGATGAGCCACTGAGCCGCAGCCTCTCCGTCCTTCTCGACCAGGGCGGAGGCGCACATCAGGTTCACGCGGTGCCGACTTCTCAAGAGGCTCGCGCGTGCCTTGACCTCGAATCGCGGGACGCGCTCGCGCGACAGCTCGACGATCTCGACCAGCTCAGGTCGAACCATCTCCACCAGCCCGGCGAGCTCCTCGCGGTGATCCGTTGTCCACATCCAAGGCGCGCCGATTCCGAGATCAGCCGATGCGATGCGGTCCAGTTCCGCATCGAGTGCCGCAAGACGGCTTTCCAAGCGGTCCTTTGCCACGGGCGATGCTGTGCGCGAACTGTTGTCGGGCGCCAGGGTTCGCACACGCGCGATCTCCTTCTCGAACCGTGCGCACGCCTGGCTGTGTGACAGTCCTTGCGACAACTGGATGCCGGCCAGCGTGAGGAAAGCCGCGAGCGCGATCAGGAAGGACAACTTCATGCTCACCGTATCGGTGCCGACGGAAGTGGACTTGAGCACGCGCCGCGCGACCCCCAACTGGACGAGCCGATCGAATCTCTGCCGATTCAAGTTGCTGCGAATGTTCGCTCGGAAGGTGCAACTGCGGTCGGAGCCGTTCGTCTTCATGAGAGGCGGACGATGCAGATGCGGAACCAGATGCAATTCGGATTCACGAGTTGGGGTGGACGCCGACCTGGAGCGGGTCGGAAGCCGAACGGAGCACGAAAGCGGGTCGCACACACTCGACGGTCCAACCTGAAGGCGAGCACGCCCGTGCACGTCACGTTGCGTCTCGCACGAGGGCTGCCGAGCCTGCGCGCTCAGACGAATCACCACGTCGTGCTGGACGCGCTCGCCGCCGGATCGAAGCGCGGCTTCCGCATCGTGCACTACGCGGCCATGTCGAATCACGTTCACCTCGTCTGCGAGGCCGCGGACGAACGCGCGCTCACGCGCGGGCTGCAGGGCTTGTGCGTCAGGCTCGCACGGCGGTTGAATCGAGCGTGGCGCCGCCTGGGGACGGTGTTCGACGATCGCTACCACGTTCATCCGTTGCGCACGCCGCGCGAGGTCCGCAACGCGCTCGCCTACGTGCTGCAGAATGCGCGCAAGCACGGCATCCACGTGGCCGGCGGCTTCGATCCGTGTTCTTCCGCACGCTGGTTCGACGGCTGGCGGAGCGGCGCGCGCCTGTTCGAGTTCCCGAGCCCGCTTCCAGCCGCGCGCACTTGGTTGCTGAACATCGGATGGAGACGCTGGGGGCTGTTCGATCTCGTGCAGGATTGTACTGGGCGCTCGATGTGAGTTCCGGCGCCGCGACGGGCACTCCTTCGACATGCTGCTGGACCGCGATCGTCATGCGCTCGCCGAACTTGCTCGAAGGACTACGCAACCGGAAGCTGACGCTTGGATTCGAACTCGGACCGGTGCAACTCGCACCATCGATCGCGAAGGAGAGAAACCATGGTCGTGGAAATGAACATCGAGGAACGACTGCGCTGTTTGGAGTCTCAAGTGCGTCGTGCGCGCGCTTGGAGCATCTCCGCCACTGTGGCACTCGGCGCGATCTTGTTGGGGTCGATGCAGACGCCGCAGCCGAAAGAACTCAATGTCGAGCGCGTCGTGGCACGCGAACTTCGGATCGTCGACGAAATAGGCGCACTACGCGCCGCGCTCGGACCTGACGGCCTGAATCCAGGTGACGTGTCGCTCGACCTGCGCTCCGCGGATCGAGAAAACGGACCCATGGCACGCATCCGAGTCGGGCAGGAGTCGGCGCAACTCGATCTCGGCGGGGACGGCCTGCCTTCGAGCGTCTACTTGGAGAATGATCGAAGCGGGGCTTTCGTTTCGGTCGCTACCCGCGCCGACAGCGCCGACTACACGAAGCACGCTGTAGCGTCGCTGGCGACGAGAAGCAGATCGGGTTCGCTCACACTGAGACGCGTCGTGAAGGGAACCAGCGCAGAGGCAAGGCAGATGGGCCTCGCAGAGGGTTCCGCCTTCTACTTCGACAAGCCGTCCGTCGTGCTCGATGCGGAGCACGAATACCGCTACGAGGTCAAGTAGTCCGTCGAACGGCCGATTCTCTTCAGACCGTGACCGGCGCGCGTTCGCCGGAGCGCGCGAGCGTTTCGTCGGCGCTCCACACCACGTTGTAGAGCGTGTCGCGCTCGACCGGGATGCGGCCGGCGTCGCGGATCCACTGCACGAGCTCGGCGCGCTTGACGTGTTGTGGCGTAGTCGCGCCGGCTTCGTGGTAGATCTTCTCTTCGACCACCGTGCCGTCGACGTCGTCGGCGCCGTAGCTGAGCGCGAGCTGCGCGACGGCGACGTCCATCAGGATCCAGTAGGCCTTGATGTGCGGGATGTTGTCGAGCAAGAGGCGGCCGACCGCGAGTTCGCGCAGTTCGTCGAGCGCGGTCGGACCGGGGACGTCGGCCATCTCGCTGTGGTCGGGGTGGAACGAGAGCGGGATGTACGTCTGGAAGCCGCCGGTCTCGTCCTGCAGGAGGCGCAGGCGGTCGAGGTGGTCGACGCGTTCCTCGATCGTCTCGATGTGGCCGTGGAGCATCGTGCAGTTGCTCTTCAGGCCCGCGCGATGCACCGTGCGCGCGGTCTCGAGCCACTGCTCGCCGCTGATCTTCAGGTGGTAGGTCGCCGCCCGCACGCGCTCGCTGAACACCTCGGCGCCGCCGCCGGGCACGGAGCCGAGGCCGGCAGCGATCAGTTCGGGCAGAACCTCGGCGAGCGGCTTCCTCGCCTTCTTCGCGATCTGATCGAGCTCGACCATCGTGAACGCCTTCACGTGGATCGAGGGCCGGGCGCGTTTCGCAGCAGCCAGGATGTCCAGGTAATAGCCGTAGTCGAGCTTCGGGTGGATGCCCGCGACCATGTGCACCTCGGTCACGGGCTCGCCGAGCTGCGCGGTGATCTTCGCGCCCACTTCCTCGGGCGTCATCCAGTAGGCGCCGGCCTGGTTCGGCAGGCGCTGGAACGCGCAGAACCGGCACAGCTTGTTGCAGATGTTCGTGTAGTTGACGTGCTGGTTGACGTTGAAATACGCGAGATCGCCGTGCATCCGCTCGCGCACGTGATTGGCGAGCGCACCGACGGCGAAGAGATCGGCGCGGTAGAGCCGCTCGCCCTCCGCGCGCGACAGGCGCGTCTTCGCGAGCACCTTGTCGGCGATGTCGCCGATGCCGGCCGAACGTGCCTGCTCCAGCAACGACCAGGCCGCGCTCAACGCACGACTCCCGCTGCCTTGTGTGTCGCCGCTTCCTCGCGCGAGATCGGCCGGCGGTCGCCGTCGTAGCGCTCGTCGACGATGCCGTACCACGAATTGCGACGCAGCGGCGTGAAACCCGCGCGCGCGATCTGCCGTTCGATCTTCTCGATCTCGGACAGGTTGAAACAGCCCGCGGCCGAAACCACGTTTTCCTCCATCATCGTGCCACCGAAGTCGTTGCAGCCGTGGCGCAACGTGATCTGCGCCATCTTCAAGCCCTGAGTGACATAGCTCGTCTGGATGTTCTCGACGTTGTCGAGGTAGATGCGCGACAGCGCTTGCACGCGCAGGTACACGCCCGGCGTCGCCTTGGCCGGATAGAGCTCCTGTTCGGGCACGCCGTCGGGCTGCATCGTCCAGCACGCGAAGGCGGTGAAGCCCCCGGTCTCGTCCTGCAGCGCGCGCACGCGTTCGAGGTGCTCGACGCGCTCGGCCGCCGTCTCGACGTGCGCGAACATCATCGTCGCGGAGCTGCGCAGGCCGGCCTCGTGCACTCTCCTGTGCACTTCGAGCCAGCGATCGGTGGACGTCTTCTTCGGCGCGATGATCTTGCGCACGCGCTCGACGAGCATCTCGGCTCCGGCGCCGGGCACGCTGCCGAGGCCGGCCGCCATGAGGTCGCGGATCACGTGCTCGACCGGCCGTTTGTCCAGTTTCGAAAGGTGATCGAGCTCGGGAGCCGAGAGGGCGTGCAGATTGATGCTCGGATAGCGCGCGCGCAGATCGGCGAAGAGGTCGCACCACCAGTCCGTCTTCAAGTAGGGGTGGTGCCCGCCCTGCATGAGCACCTGCCGTCCGCCGAGCGCGGCGAGCTCGTCCATTTTCGCGTGGATCTCGTCCTTCGAAAGGACGTAGGACTCGGCGTGCTTCGGGCGGCGGTAGAACGCGCAGAAGCCGCAGTCCGTGATGCACACGTTCGTCGGGTTCACGTTGCGGTCGACGATGTACGTGACGACGTCCCCCGGGTGCTTGCGGCGCCGCACGAGGTCGGCCAGGCGTCCCAGGGTCAGCATGTCGGCGGAATCGTGCAGGACCAGCGCCTCCGCGGGAGTGATGCGCAGGCCCTCCTCGACCTTCGAGGCGATGCGTTCGACGTCGCGACCGGCGCCGGTGCGGGCGACGGCGGCGGCCACGGGTGCGCGCCAACCGCAAGGGGCCGCGTGCGTAGGGGCGCTGTCCGCGCTGGCCCCCGGCTTGGGCTCTGAAATCATGGCCGAACAGTATAGACGCCGGAGTAGGTGGGTGAGCAGGGTGCTGTTATCCTGCGCGCTTTCGGCGAGTCCCTCGAGATCCTCGAAAACCGTCATCATGGTCCTGAATCGAACCCTGCGTTCACGTCTGGCGCGCGTCCTCGCGCTCCTCTCCGTGCTGGTCCTCCCGCCCGTATCCACGCGCGCCGAGGAGCCGCGCGTTCCCCCCCAGAGCGCCGAAGCGAAGGCTCGCGAGAGAGCGGCCCTCGACTCGGCCTTCAAGTCGCTCGAGGAGGAGCTCAAGGCGCTCATCGGGGACTACTCGAAGGCCGTCCAGGAAGCGTCGAAGCAGGGCCTTCCGCGCGAGAAGTGGCCGCGTTCGCCGGCGAACGACCTGTACCCGCGGTTCGAAAGCCTCGCGCTCCAGGATCAACCCGACGCCTTGCGCTGGTGCCTCGGCATTTCGAGTTCACTCGACCTGCCGATGGACGCGCGGCTCTCGAAGCGGGACGCGCTCTACAAGCGCTTCGTCACGACCGCGCTCGACACGACGTTCACGCCCGACATCATCTCGTTCCTGTCCCTCGAGGCCGCTCCGGACGGGCTCGGAGTCGAGCGCGCCGCCGACTTCCTCGACAAGATCAAGAAGGGCGCCTCGAAGGCCGAAGTGCGCTCGCAGGCGGCCTGGGCCCAGGCCCAGGTCTACCAGAAGGGCAAGAAGCCCGAGCACAAGGACCTCGCGATCGCGACCTACAAGGAACTCGTCAGCGCCTACCCGAAGAGCAACGAGGCCGGTCCGGCGCGGGGCATCGTGTTCCAGCTCGAGCACCTGCAAATCGGCATGACCGCACCCGACGTCGCAACGAGCGACGTCGACGGCAAGGAATTCAAGCTCTCGGACACGCGCGGCAAGGCGACCGTCCTGTTCTTCTTCGCCTTCGGGCACCGCGCCACGCCGCAGATGCTGACCCAGTTCAAGGAAGTCGCGGCGCACTTCAAGGACAAGCCCCTCGCGTGGGTAGGCGTCACGCTCGACGAGAAGCAGGAGGACTTCAAGAAGTCGCTCGCCGAAGCCGGCATCGAAGACGAGCTCGGGCGGCACGCGGCTGTCGCTGCAGCCGAGGATGGTGGCGTAGGGCCGCTGGCCCTTCGCGAGCGCGGCCAGCACCTCCTTCTGGACGGTCGGGAAGCGGGCCGTGCCCC
>JBGATY010000052.1:0-20507 GCA_044228955.1 Planctomycetota bacterium
CCCTCGCTCACGGCGCTGAACGGGACGAACACGCGTTGGCCCGTGTTCGCGATGAGCCGCGCGAGCGTCGTCTTGCCGCTGCCCGGCGGCCCCCACAGCACGATCGAGCCGACCGTGCCCTCCTCGATCGACTTGCGTAGCGGCTTGCCGGGCCCGAGGACGTGCTCCTGGCCGACGTACTCGTCGAGCGTCCGCGGCCGCATGCGCGCGGCGAGCGGCGCATCGGACCCGCGCGCGCCGAACAACGAATCCTGTTTGTCGTCGCGTTTCGCCACGTCACTTCCTCGCGACGCGGCCGGCGGCGAACAGGAGAATCGACGCCGCGACCGTGACGTTCAGCGATTCGACGTCGGAGCGAATCGGGATCGTCACGGCCTCGAAGCGCTTCGTCGCCGTCGGCATGGCCCCGGTTTCGGCCCCGACCCACAACGCGAGTGGCCCCTTCCAGTCGAATTTCAGGGGATCGACTCCTCCGCGCGTGCCGGCGACGACCTGCCGCACGCTCCGTCGGGCCAGCGCTGCGCTGCACGAATCCGCGTCGAGTCCATGCGCGACGGGCAAGCGCAACAGGCTCCCCATCGAGCCCCGCAGCGCCTTCGGGTTCCACGGCGAAGCACCGCCCGCGACGACCACGAGAGCGGTTGCCCCCAATGCTTCAGCCGTGCGCGAGAGCGCCCCCAGGTTCCCCGGGTCGGAGATGCCGGCGACGACGAGGACGAGGGAGCGGGCGTCGAGCGCGAGCGTGGCGAGATCGATGCTCCCGGGTGCCGACGCGAGCGCCAGGATTCCGGGCGAGGTCTCGAGCGTCGACAATTGCGCGAGGATCTGCGCGTCGACGAGTTGCACGGCTCGCTCGGCGCGATCGTGCGCGACGAGCACGATCTCGACGTCGCGTTTCGCCGCCAAGGCGTCGTCCACGAGCCGGTCGCCCTCGAGCACGATCGAACCGCGCTCCTTTCCAGCAACGACGGCCTTCACACGCTGGATGAGCGCATTCGATCTCGATCTGATCACGGGCTCCTGCGACATGGGGCGCACAGCATAGCCGCCGTCCTGCTCGCGAGGGGGGAGACAGGCTGCCTGGCGAATTCGCGCCGGAGAATCGTTCGTGCGATGATCTCCATTCGAAGATGCCGAACATTCACCAGGGACTCGTCGTGCGCACCGATGCGAAAGTGTGTCACGTCGAAGTCGACGGTCGAGTGCTCCAGGCCGCTCCGCGCGGCATCCTGTTCGGCGGGGAACAGAAAAACCCGGTCGCGGTGGGTGATCACGTCGAGGTGGACCTCGACTCGCAGCCGGCGAGCCTCGATCGCGTGCTCCCGCGCCGCAACACGCTTTCCCGGATCGCGAGTTCGCACGATCCGCGCGAGCAGGTGCTCGCCGCGAACATCGACCAGCTCTTCGTCATCGCCTCGGTCAAGAACCCGGGCTTCTCGTCGAATCGCACCGATCGCATCCTCGCGGCCTGCGCGTGGCAGCACATTCCCGCGGCCGTCGTGCTCAACAAGGTCGACCTGGCCAGGCCGGAGGACATCGCCTCCATCCGCGAGACGTACGAGTCGGTGCCGATCGACGTGATCGAGACGTGCGCGATCGACGGCCGCGGTCTCGACGAGATCAAGCACCGCATGGAGGGCAAGACGACGGTGTTCTACGGCGCCTCGGGCGCGGGGAAGTCGAGCATCCTGAACCGCCTTCAACCGGGTCTGAAGCTTCGGGTCGGCACGATCAGCCGATTCTGGGACCAGGGCAAGCACACGACGTCGTTCAGCCAGATCCACTCGATGGACTTCGGCGCGCGCGTGATCGACACGCCGGGGATCCGCGTGTTCCGGCCGTTCGGAGTGCCGACCGCCAATCTGCGCGACCTGTTTCCGGAGATCGTGCGCGTCCAGGTGAAGTGCCGCTTCAGCGGCTGCTCGCACGATCACGAGCCCGAGTGCGCCGTGTTCGACGCGGTCGAGAACGGTAGGATCGCTCCCTCGCGATATTCGAGCTACGTCGAGATGCTCGACGAGGCGCGCAAGGGGAAGTCGAGCGAGGACGACGGCGAGGAAGCCGAATGATCGCTCAACCGATCCAGTGCCGGACGAGCGCGAGCTTGTAGGCCCAAGACAGGACCATCACGGCGACGAGGGCCGTGCCCCACCATCCGAGTCGCCAACGCGATACCTCGGTCGCGAGGTTCCTGCCGCGCAGCGCGGTCACGAGTCCCCACGCGCCGAACAACGGCAATCCGATCGCGGTGACGAAACCGAACGGCTGATTCCGGATCGATGCCCACAATTCACCGTGCCCGAGGAGCGCGATCGACGTCGTCACGCCGCACCCAGGGCACGGGATCCCCCACCAATCCATCGGCTTGCACGACGGCAGTCCCAGCCGCTCGTGCGTCCCGAAGCCGCGCGGATCGGGATCGACGAGCACGGCGAGGACGACGACGACCGCGACGGCTCCGAGCGCGAAACCGAGCAGGAGCCAGTGCTCCCACGGTTTTCCGAAAGGCGAGACGATGAACTTCTCGCTCGGCTCCGGGGCGCGAATGGGCTCCATGCGGGCGATTCTCGCCGCATTCGGTTCCGATCTCCAGATCGAACGGGCATAGCGGTCTGGAACTTCTTTCGCGACCCCCGCTGCGGACACGCTGCGTGCTCAAGGAGTGCAAAAGGCACGGTCGATAGGAACGCGGCGTAGATCCTTTCCTACCCCTCGTCGGAGACCGTCCCCGTGTCCCTCTTCCAATCGAACGTCCTGCTCCGTTGCGCAGGCGCCGCTCTGCTCGCCTTGTCGGGCGCATGCGCGCTGCCTGGCGGACCTCCGTTGCCCGACATCGCGGATCAGATCAACGCGACGCTGGAGCCGCTCGAGATCGTCGACGCGGCTCCCACGGGAGTCGGGACGGACATCACACCTCGCAGCGTGCACGTTCTCGGCGAAGTGATGGAACCCGGACAGATCCCGATCGAGGCCGGTCGGCGATTGACGCTGGTCGAAGCGATCGCGCGCGCAGGCGGCCACAAGACCGCGACCGCGCACACGTCGAGCCTGGTGCTCGTCCGCTGGGATCGCGTGAAGCAACAGCAGCTCGCCTGGCAGATCGACGCGCGCCCCAAGTACTGGAGCAGCCCCAAGACGATCTTCCTGCAGCCGTACGACATCGTCTACGTGCCGAACATCCCGATCGACGACCTCGGTCACTGGGTCGACAACTACATCCGTCGTCTCATCCCGATCCCCTTCCCGGTCTTCACGATTCGCTGACGGAGTGAGACGCCTTGAACGCACATCAATCCCCCACTCTGCCCGAGTCCGACCCGCTCGCGGGACCGGACATCCTTCAAACGGTGACCCGAGGCGTGAGGCGCTCACGCAAGTGGCTCGTCGCACTCGTGGTCATTGGCACGCTCGCCGGCCTGTATTTCGCGCTCTCGGCCCCGAACGTCTACACGTCGGAGGCCAAGCTGCTCTTGCGCTCGGGCTCGCGTGAACGCGTGACGTCCGAATCGCTCGTCGCGACCTCGGAGGACGATCGCTCGGCGCGTCCCACGACCCAGGCCGAGATCGAGATGCTGCGCGACCGGGCCATCTACGAGAGGGTCGCGCGCACGTTCGGTCCGGCGGAGATCCTCAGGATCGCCGATCCGGCCCGCGACGACGGCCTGGACACGGCTTGGGCCGTGCGCACGCTGCATTCACTGCAGGCGTGGGTGCAGGGCGTGGGCAAGCCCGCCCACGAGTGCACGCCGGGTGGCTGCCAGGTCTGCATCGCGCAGGCCGTCGACATGCTGACGGACAACGTCAATCTCGAAGGCGACACCGACTCGAATGTCATCCGCGTCACCTACCGCGCCAACTCCGCCGAACGCGCGCGCGCGGTGACGCAAGCCCTCGTGGTGGCTTTCGTCGAGCGTCACGCGGATCAGTTCTCGGTCGAGCCGGTCCTGGAGAAAAACCGCCCGAAGCTCGAGGCCGCCAAGGCCCGCCGTGACGAGGCCGCAGCGGCCTACTTCGATCACGTGAAGACCTGCAACATCATCGACCTGGAGAATCAGCGCCGCGTCCTGATCGAGGGCGGCGCCCTCGTCGAACGCGAGTACAACGCATCCCTGTTGACTCGCGACGAGATCCTGGCCGAGCGCGCGGCGGTGACAGGCCGCATGAACGCGCTCTCCTCGCAGATCGACCTCGTTCGCGAACGCGCGCCGAATCCGACCTACCTGGCCCTGAAGGAACGCATCAACCAGCTCGACGTCGAGGCGGCGACCAACTCGGCCCGGCTCGAGCGGTTGTCCGCGGAGGTCGCGTCACAGAAGACCCGCCTGGAGGGACTGCGCGAGTGCGAGAGGGTCCACGCCGCTCTGGGCGCGACGCGCGACCTCGAAGCTGCTCGCTGCACGGAGCTCATGCGCAGGTTCTCGCAACTCGAGGACCTCGGCAGCATCGACGTACTGTCGGACACGAACCTGTTGGTCCTCCAACAGCCGACTCTGAACTTCAAGAAGGACGGTCCGAAGCGCGAGAAGATCATCTTCGCCGCCTTCGCGTTCTCCGTCGTTGCCGGCATCTGGCTCGCGGCCGTGCGCGAGTTCTTCGACCGCCGCCTGCGTCACGGTCCGACTGTCGAACGCCAACTCGGCGTGCGCCTTCTCGGCACCATCCCCGACTACAACTCACGCGACCTCGTGGCGTGATCAGGAGCACCTCGTGAACAAACTCCTCTCGCGACTCAATCACCTCGTCGATCCGGTCTGGACCGAGATCTCGCGCCAGACGTTCGATCGGACGCCGGCTCGCATCCTCTTCACCAGCACGGAGCGCGGCGCCGGAACGACTTCGCTCGCGGCAGCCACCGCCATCGGTCTCGCTCGCAACCTGCGCGTGAACGTCGCGCTCGTCGAGACGAACCTGCAGGCTCCCGCGCTGGCGGGCTACCTCGGCATCCAGAGCGAAGTCGGGCTCTCCGACGTACTCGACGGCCGCCTGGACATCGACAAGGCCACGCGCCGCCTCGAAGCCCTGGGAGAGCTGCGCTTGAACGTCCTGACCGGGGGCAGCGCGCGCCTGCCGCTCGCCGGCGAGTTCGCGACGCCGGCCGCGAAGTCCGCCCTCGCCAGGCTGGGCGAAGGCTGCAAGTACGTGATCGTCGACGCGCCGCCGATCTTCGATCACAGTGAGACGCGTATCCTCCTGCGCGACGTCGACGCCGCCGTACTCGTCCTGCGCGCCGGCACCGCGCGTCGCGAAGCGGCGCAACGAGCCGTCCGCGAACTGCAGGAGAGCGGCGTGCGCGTGATCG
The DNA here is from genome assembly GCA_044228955.1 of Planctomycetota bacterium. Lineage (GTDB taxonomy): Bacteria > Planctomycetota > UBA1135 > UBA1135 > JAEUIA01. Next base: position 5,300 of record JBGATY010000052.1, read on the forward strand.
GCACCTTGCTCAATCGGGCCGACGACGCCGACGATCACGACCAGGCGGCCTGAGCCGCAGGTCAGCGTACCCGCGAACTCCGCGCGCCGAACCCGGGATTCGGCGCGCGGAGTTCTGCTATTCTCGCGCGGCATCATGATCGTGCGCCCCATGGATCCCGAGGACGTCGCCGCGATCGCGAGGATCTACGCGCACTACGTTCTCACGACGACGATCTCGTTCGAGGAAGATGCCGTCTCGGAAGTGGACATGGCTGCACGAGTCGCGGACGTTCGCGCTGCGGGGTTGCCATGGCTGGTCGCCGACGAAGCGGGCGCAGTCGTGGGTTATGCCTACGCCTCGAAGTGGAAGGCGCGGAGCGGCTATCGCTTCAGCACCGAGTGCTCGGTGTACGTGGCCCCGGGGTTCACGGGCTCCGGCGTGGGCACTCGCCTCTACGCGACGCTGTTCGACGAGTTGAAGCGGCTGGGGCTGCACACCGTGATCGGCGGCATCGCCCTGCCCAACGACGAGAGCGTCCGCCTCCACGAGAAGTTCGGGTTCGTGAAGGTCGCCCACTTCAAGGAGACCGGTTTCAAATTCGGCCGGTGGATCGACGTCGGTTATTGGCAGCGCGCCCTCTGAGGCCTTTTCGCGCCGTGCGAGGACTGGCCTGTTCGAAGGTCGATGTCCCTGCGTCAGACCGCCGACGAGAGCCGCGCTTCGTGGGCCGCGAGTGTCCACAGAGCACGACGCTCGTACCACGACTCCGCACTGTGGCGATCGGCCGCGTCGCGTGCAGCCCGGGAGAGAGGCACCAGTTCGGAGCGATTCGTCGCCAGTCGAACGAGCGTCTGGGCCGAGATCTCGACCTCGTTCGAACGCAGGCACACGGTCGCGTGCTCCTCGCGATCGCGCTCCTTGACGTAGTCGATGTCGTAGGCCACGAGCGGCAGGCCGGCGGCGTAGCCGTCGAAGATCATGCGCGGCGTGTCCTCGGCCGTTGGCGTGAACAACAACGCGTCGTAGCCGGAGAGGTCACGCAGCAGATCGCTCCCGTACGGACGTGAGCCGAGGAAGCGCACGACGCCGCGCAAGCCCGGATCGTCGGCGATCTGTTCGAGTCCGGCGCGCTGGGCTCCGTCGCCGATCAGGTCGAATGCGACGTTCGCGCCGAGCTCGCGGGCACGGCGGACGATGGCCAGGCTGTGATCGATCCCCTTGCGCGCCTCGAAACGGCCGCAATAGACGAGCTTCAGAGGCCGGTTCGCGCTCAACGTCGCGAGTCGCTTCTCGAGGCACGCGGAGGTCACGATGTCGGCGCGCGCGAAGGACGTATCGTGGAACTCCTTGGGGTTTCTCGCGGCGCGTCCGTAGCGCTCCATCAGGTGCGCGCCCTTGAGGAGCGACAGGTCGCAGCGCGCGACCGAACGCAGACAGGCGCGGTCGTAGAGTGCGCCGTAGATTCGCGCGTGCAACTCCTGCTTCATCCCGCGCGCCAGCTGCCTCATCTGGAGCGGGATGTCGGTGTCCTGCACGAACACGCTGGTGACAGCGTGCTTCCACGCCAGCACGAGCCCCTCGTAGGCGATCGGACGATAGACGTCGTCGTAGCCGGCGTGCACGACGGTCGCGTCCTTCATCTCGCGCTCGAGGTCGGCGATCCAGCGGCGGCGATGCCGGAGCCAGTACGCCTTCGCACTGCAGCGCAGGTCGAACGACGGCACCAGATGGATGCCGTCGCTCGTGAATCCAACGGGCTCCAGCCGCTGTCCGAAGCTGACGTCGTCGGCCGGCAAGGACGGAGCGATGACCTTGAGCGCGCCGAACGACTTCGGCAGCGAATCACGGAGCAGCCTCAACGACCGCAGCCAGTCGGACGAGAGCAGCGTGCGCTCGCCCTCGACGTGGATCGGAACGTGGATCGGAACGAGGTACACGCTGCGTCCTCTCCTCAGCTCCTGCTCACCGGCACCCGAGTCGGCGACACGACGAGCGCGTGAAGGCACTCGTGCTGCTCGGCCAGGCGGCCTTCGAATTCGAACATCCTCGCCGCCGGATGCGCCACGGCGACGGAGAAGTGCCCCCCCGCCGAGAACTCGACGCTGACGTCGTGGAAGTCGAGGAACGCCCCGAGCAGCGGGTACGCGCACTTGTAGGCGGCTTCCTTGGCCGTGAACAGGCGGCGCGCCTCCAGTCCACGCTCGTGGCCGGACAGGACTTCGAGCCGCCTCAGCTCGTGCTCCGTCGCGATGGTCTCGAACAACTCGCTCTCCAGCTCGTCGGCAGGCTCTATGTCGATGCCGACCGACGCGAAGTCGTCCGCGCGCGCGACGGCGACGATGCAACGACGGTCGGAGTGCGCGATGGACCCGACGAACCCAGTCGGCCAGCGCGGGCTGCGATCCGGGTAGCGCGTCACGACCGGATCCTGCAGGCCGAGCCGGCGCAGGAGGTCGCGCGCGAGCAGGCGCCCGGTCGTGTATTCGCACAGACGCCCCTCGCTGACGCGCGCGACCACGTCACGCTCCTGTGCGGCGAGTTCCGCGCGCGCGTCGACGATCGGCATCGCCGCGACCAGGAGCCGCGGATGACAGTCGGAGAAGGGCGCGCTCATCGCACGCTTTCCCGCTTCTCGGCGGCGCGCAGCTCCGCTTCCTCCAGCGCGCGCCGCAGGCGGTGAGCGAGGACCCGCACGTTCGGTTCCAGCACCATGCTGTCGTGGTCGCCGGGCACTTCGTGCACGGACACGCGTTCCACGTAGGGCGTCCAGCCGTTGTCGTGGAAGAGCAGCTCGCGATGCACGTTCGTCATGCGCCCATGTCCGAGATCGTGCGCGACGTCGAGCCTGGGCCGGAACAGGACGATCGGGATGGGCAAATGGCGGACGTCGTAGCGCTCGAGCGCGCGGTTGAACGCAGCCTGGATGCGGCGCGAGTGGAACATCGGCGTCGACTCGTTCTCGCGTTGGGATTCGGCCGCTTCCTGCTCCTGCACACGTTTCCACTGCACGCGGCTCTTGACCCAGTTCGGGAAGTAGGCGAGTCCCTGTCGGCGTGCGCGCTGCACGTGAATGAGTGCCTTCTCCCGAGCGAGGAGCGGCGGGCGCTTCGGGAGCGGAGTGTCGAGCATGACGAGCGACGTGACGGTCTCGCCTGCTGCGATCAGTTGCCGCGCCATCTCGAACGCGGCTATGCCGCCGCCCGAAAAGCCACCCAGGTGGTACGGACCGTGCGGCTGCACCACGCGAATCTCGGCCAGGTATGCCGACGCCATCTCCTCGAACGTCTCGTGCGGCGCGTCGTCTCCGTACAGGCCCCGAGCCTGCACGCCGTAGAACGGACGCTCACCGCCGACGAGGTGCGCGAGGTGACGCAGGTTGAGCACGTTGCCGAACATCCCGGCGATGAGGAAGAGGGGCGCACGGGGTGCCGGTTCGCCGGAGTGCATCGCGACCAGGTGCTTGAAGCGCGGCTTGGACGACTTTTGTGCCTTCGTGGACGATTCCACGTCCTGCGCGGGCTCGACGTTTCCGCGCGCTGCGCGCACCAGGTCCGCGCAACGCTCGATCGTCGGCGCTTCGAACAGGACCGAGATCGGGAACTCGACGTGGAACGCCTTCTTGATGCGCGTGAACAGCCGCACCGCGATAAGGGAATGCCCCCCGAGCTGGAAGAAGTCGTCGCGCACGCCGACCGGATCGACGCCGAGCAACTCGACCCAGAATTCCGCGATGCGCGACTCGATCTCGTCTCGCGGGGCGACGTAGTCCGACGACAGCGTCGGGCGCGCGAACTTCGCGTCGCCGTCCTTGCGTTCGAGCTTCAAGCCGGAGGCTTGCTGTTCGAGCGCGTCGAGCTCGAGCGAACTGACCACGATTCGCCCGGCGTTCGTGTCGCAAAGGACCCGCGCCAGCGCGTCGATGCCTTCGTGCGGTTGGATGCCGCGCTCGAGATTGCGGCGGAAGGCCGCTTCGATCGGCGACGACGGATCGTGCGTGCCGTCCAGGTCGTGAGTCGAGGTGCGCGGCGCGGTCGATGCGGCGGCCGAGGCGCTCGCGAAACCCTGGCGCAGCCGCCTCAGGGCGAATCCGTCGACTTCCAGAAGGACACGGCCGCTCGGGTCCGTGATCACCGAGTCGAATGCCGCCATGTCGTGGTCGTTCGCGTGGTCCGTGTGCAGTCGAACGTGACAGCGCAGGTCGTTCCCGAGCGCGCCGCGCACGCGCACGGCATCGAACGACATCGGCACCCACAAATCCGTCCCGTGGTCTCGTATGCGGTCAACCGCTATGTGCAGCGCGACGTCGAGAAGCGCCGGGTGCAGCGGGTGCGAGTCGAGATCGCCCGCGAACGCATCGTCCAGCGCCAGCTCCGCGAATGCTTCGTGCTCACCGGTGCGGCGCGAGCGCAGCACGCTCCAGCGCGCTCCGAACTTCAGGCGTTCGGCCTGCACTCCCGCCGTTCCCTTGCGGCTCGCGCGCTTGTCATCCTGAGTCGCGCCGGCGGAGACGAGCGCGAGATCGCGGCTCAGTGGTTCCGTGCTCGTCCGCGGCACGAGAGTGGCTTGCGCGTGCGTGGTCCAGGCGCCGTCCTTGCCGTCGTCCGGTTGGCTGCGCACTTCGAAGGCATGGCCTTCCGGACCGGTCCGAACGACGACGCGCACCGGCAGCGAGCCCTGCTCGGGAACGAAGAGCGGCTCGAGGAACACCAGGTCCTCGATGTCGAACATGCGCTCCTCCCCCATTTCCACCAGGGCCGAGCGCGCCAATTCGATGTATCCAGTCCCGGGCAGGAGCGCGCGGCCGTCGAGCGTGCGGTGCTCGTCGAGCATCCAGTGCGACTTCGCCGACCACTGCGCGTCGAGGATGTGGAGCCCGGACGGTTCGCGGCGGTGCACGGTGAACAGTTTCGAGCGCGTCGGGGTCTCGCTGTCGGAACGTGTCTCCTCCGCGTCTCCGGCGCGCGCGGCCATGCCCACGCTGTTCCAGATGCCCCAGGCGACCGCGATGGTCGGTCGACCGCTCGCCGTGCGATTCTCGGCCCAGGCATCGAGGAACGCGTTGGCCGCGCAGTAGTCGATCTGGCCGACCGCGCCGATCGCGGCGCTCGTCGACGAGAAGAGCACGGTGAAGTCGGGCGTGAAGCGGTCCACGAGCGCTTCGAGCGCCATCGTGCCGTGTACCTTCGGCGCGAACACCTCCTCGACGTCGATGAGCGAGCGCCCCTGAATCAACCCGTCGCGCAGCACGCCGGCCGCGTGGAAGACTCCGTGCAGCGCGCCGAAGCGCGTCTGGATCAGGGAGGCCACCTGCGCGAGTCCCTCGACGTCGGTCACATCGGTGTCGGCGACGATCACCTCGGCGCCGAGAGCTTCGAGCTCGAGCACGACCCGGATCCTGTGAGCACTCTCGTCGCTGCCCGAAGCTCGCTCGAGGATGGCCGGCCAGCGCGCGCGATCGGGAAGTCCGCGACGCGAGAGCAGGACGAGTCGAGCCTTGAAGTCGCGGGCCAGCCACTTGGCGATGGTGAGGCCGATTCCGCCGAGGCCGCCGGTGACCAGGTAGACCCCGCGCTCACGCAACTGTTTCGAAGGGCTCGCCGCGGCGGCCAGTGTGCGTTTTTCGAATCGTTCGACGAATCGGCGCCCATCCCGCCAGGCGATCGTGCCGCGGCACGGCCCCTGCAGGACCTCGGTCTCGAGGGCCGCCGCAAGCGTGTCGGGCGTCGAGCGCCCGCTCGTTCCGTTGCGCTTCCTGTGCTCGTTCTCGAGAAGGTCGACGTCGACGCTCATCGACGACACGTGCGGCAGTTCGCGCGGAATCACTCGGCACGGCCCGAGCGCGGTCGCCTTCTCGGGGTGCGGCGCGCGCTCTGCTCCGACACGTGCCATGCCGTTCGAAACGACGAAGAGCCGCAGCGGGTCGGTGGCGCCCTGGTCGGCGAGGGCTTGCGCTAGGAAGAGCAGGCTGTAGAAGCCGAATTCCTGGTTGCGGTGGAAAAAACTGGACCCAGGGCGGAAGGACTCGCCGCGCGTGACCAAAGAGGCGTGCACGACGTGTCGCGGCGATCGCCCTCGTGAGGCGAGATCGGCCAGCAGCGCGTCGTAGCCTTCGCGCCCCTGCTCTGGCGACAGGAGGTACTCGTCATCGGACACGCGCACGAACGCGTCGCCGTCGCGGACGAGTGCGACCGACGCACCGCGCGCCCGCAAGCGCTCCGCCAGTCGATCCGCGACTCCGGCGCGATCGGCGAACACGAGCCACTGTCCCTCCGCGCGCTGGATCGTCGGCGGGTCGAGGACCTCCTCGCGCCACGCCGGACGCCGGAACCACTCGGCGATGTCCGTGATCTTTTCGGGGTCCGTGCTCGTGCTCGCGGCGGTCGTCCCGCGCCCAGGCTCGATCCAGCAGCGGCGGTGATCGAATGCGTATGTCGGCAACGAGAGGCGACGACGCGTCTCGCCCTGCCACAGGCGGCCGACGTCGACGTTCACGCCGCAAGCCCACAGGCGCCCGAACGCACCCAGGAAGTGCACCGCATCCTCGGTCGTTTCGTCGGGGTGACGCAGCGTCGCGATCACTTCGTGAGTCGGCCGGAACGCGGACTGCGACCGGGCGAGCGAGCTCAGCACCTTGCCGGGCCCGACCTCGACGAGCACCCGGGAGTCGTCGGCGAGCAGGGTGTCGACACCCGCGGCGAAGAGGACGGTGTTGCGCAGATGCGCCACCCAGTAGCGGGGATCCGTGGCCTGCTCGTGCGTGATCCACGTCCCGGTCAAGTTCGAAACGAACGGGATCTTCGGCGGCGAAAGCTTCATCGCGCGCACGGCCTTCTCGAAGTCCTCGAGGATGGGAGCGAGCAGACGTGAGTGCGCCGCGATGGCGATGGGCACGACCTTGGCGTCGATGGCGCGCTCGCCCAGGAATTTCGCGAAGGCCTCGAGCGCGACGGTCGGGCCCGAAACGACGCACATGCGCGGGGCGTTGACCGTGGCCAGGTCGAGATCCGGCGTGAGGAGCGGCGTGATCTCCTCCGCACTGGCGGAGATGCTGACCATCCCTCCCCCGGCGACGCGCTCGAACAGTTCCCCGCGGCGCCGCACGAGCATGAGCGTGTCGTCGAACGAGGCCACGCCCGCGATGCACGCGGCGGTGTTCTCGCCCATGCTGTGACCGATCAGCGCGCCGGGCTCGACTCCGTAGGCGGACCACAGCTTCGCCAGCGCGTACTCGACCAGGAAGATGGCCGGGAGCTGCACGGACGGTCGCAGGAGTTCCAGCGAACGCTCGGTCGCGCCCCCCGCATTCGGCAACAGGTACGGTGCGAGATCGAGCTGGAACCGCGCGCGGCATTGCGCGATCCCGCGATCGAGGATCTCGCGATACACGGGTTCGCGCTCGTAGAGCCCGGCACCCATCGCGAAGTGCTGTGCGCCGCCGCCGGGAAACACGAAGGCGACCTTCCCGCTCCGATCGCGGCTCGTGTGGGAGTGGACGCGGCGCGAGTCCTTCGAATCGAGCAGGGTGATCGCCTCTTCGACGCTGCTCGCACACACGACGCGGCGCTCCGCGAAGGCTCGGCGTCCTGCGTGCAGTGTCCACGCGACGTCGGCGAGGTTCGAATCACGGTTCCTGCCGAGGTGAGCGGACAACCGCGACGTGTTGCCGTCGAGCGCGCTCTTCGTGCGGGCCGAGAGGCACAGGATCTGGTGCGGGCGTTGCGCTGCTCCGCTCGCCAAGGTCGCCGGCGCTTCCTCGACGACGACGTGCGCGTTCGTGCCACCGACGCCGAGCGACGTGACGCCGGCGCGGCGCGGAGTTCCCGTCCTCGGCCACGGCGCGAGACGATCCGCGACGTAGAACGGGCTGCGCTTGAAATCGATCGTCGCGTTCGGCGCGGTGAAGTTCGGCGTGGGCGGAATCTCGCCGGCCTGGAGCGCGAGCACGGCCTTCTGGAAACTCGCGACGCCGGCGGCCGTGTCGAGGTGGCCGATGTTGGCCTTGACCGAGCCGATGCCGCAGAAGTTCGTCTTCTTCGTGGAGCGCCCGAAGGCCTCGGTCAACGCCGCGACCTCGATCGGGTCACCGACGGCCGTGCCCGTGCCGTGGGCCTCGACGTATTGGATCGAAGCCGGATCGCACCCGGAGACGGCCAGCGCTTCGACGATCGCCGCCGCCTGACCGTCGACGCTCGGGGCGAGGTATCCGACCTTGCGCGATCCGTCGTTGTTCACGGCCGAACCCTTGATCACGGCTCGAATCGCGTCGCCGTCGCGCAGCGCGTCCGCCAGTCTGCGCAGGACGACCACGCCCGCTCCGCTGCCGAACACCGTGCCGGCCGCCTGCGCGTCGAACGGACGGCACACCCCGTCAGGAGAGAGGATCTCGCCGTCCTTGTAGAGGTATCCGCGACCGTGCGGGATCTCGATCGTCACGCCGCCGGCGAGCGCCATGTCGCATTCGCCGGACAAGAGGCTCTGGCACGCGAGGTGAATGGCGACGAGCGACGTCGAGCACGCCGTCTGAACGTTGACGCTCGGTCCCTTCAGGTCGAAGGAGTAGCTGATCCGCGTGGCCAGGAAGTCCTTGTCGTTGCCGGTGTGCCGCAGGAGGAACAGGCCGACGGATTCGACGAGGCCGGGATTCGTGAGCACGTGATTCACGAAGTACCAGGGCATGCCGCAACCGGCGAACACGCCGATCGCGCCGTCGAAGCGTTCGGGCGGATGGCCCGCGTCCTCGAGCGCTTCCCACGCGCATTCGTACAGGTGCCGGTGCTGCGGATCGAGGATCGCACCTTCCTTCGGCCCGAATCCGAAGAACTCCGGATCGAAGTCGCCGACGCCTTCGAGGGGCGCGGCGTAGCGCACGTACTTCGCGTCCGCCCACTCCTGAGGCTGGACTCCGGCCGCCTTCAGTTCCTCCTCCGAGAGTGCGTGCACCGAGACGCGCCCGCTCTTCACGTTGTCCCAGAACTCAGCCGGCGTCGCGGCGCCGGGAACGCGCAGCGACATGCCCACCACGGCGATGTCGGTCTCGGAGATGTGATCTTGATGCGTCATCGGTACGGTTCGGGCATGTCAATCGCGTCGACGTCGCAGCAGCGCGTCGCGGCGACGTGCTCCGCGGTCGGCGCCGCTCTCCACCAGCTTGTTCGCGCCGTCCGACGCGGCCCATTCGCTGAACGAGCGGATCGTCGGGAAGCGGTAGAGGTCGGTCAGCGACACGGGCTTCTCGACCAGGGCACCGATGCGCCGGTGCATGCGCACCACGAGCAGGGAGTGCCCGCCGACGTCGAAGAAGTTGTCGTCGACTCCGACCCGATCGAGGCCGAGAATCTCCTGCCACAGCGTGGCCAACTGCGCCTCCAGACCGCTCGTCGGGGCGACGAAGTCAGCGCGTTTCGTGCTCGACTGCTGCGCTTCCGGGGCCGGCAAGGCCTTGCGGTCGACCTTCCCGTTGGGCGTGAGCGGGAACTTCTCGAGCACGACGAACCACCCCGGCACCATGTACTCGGGGAGCTTGGAGCGCAGTGCTTCGCGCACTTCGTCGATCGGTATCGTGCCGGCCTTCGGAATCACGTAGGCGACCAGGCGCGCTTCGCCGTGAGCATCCGTACCGGCCACGACCACGCCCTCGCCGACGCTCGGGTGTGCGCACAATTGTGCTTCGATTTCGCCGAGCTCGATGCGGTACCCGCGGATCTTGACCTGGTGATCGAGTCGCCCGAGGAATTCGAGCACGCCGTCCGGACGTCGACGACCAAGATCGCCCGTGCGGTACATCCGCGACGTCCCGCCGCGGAACGGATCGGCGTGGAAGCGTTCGCGCGTGAGGTCGTCACGTCCGTGGTAGCCACGGGCGACTCCGTCTCCGGCGATCCAGAGTTCCCCCGGCACGCCGGCCGGCAGGAGCTGCTTGTTCGCGTCGAGGACGTGGAAGCGCGTGTTGGCGATCGCGCGACCGATCGGAATCGAAGTCGAGCCCTTCTCGAGTCCGTGCGTCGACGACCAGATCGTCGTCTCCGTCGGTCCGTACATGTTCGTGATGCGGCCTGGAAACCGGGCCAAGTCCGCGGCGAGCGAGGGCGGGAACGCTTCGCCTCCGATCATGAGATTCTGGATCGTCCAGAGCGCCGCGCGGCCTTCGTGGTCGAGGCACAGCATGCGCGCCATCGACGGCGTGCACTGCATGTGCGTTGTGCGGCTCGAGCGCATGACCTCCGCCATCGATGGCTCGGTGATCCCGACGGAACACGCCGCGGCCGGTGCAACGGGGTTCGAGAGCCGCATGAGACGCGCGAGCGCCGGGAGTCCGGAAAGCGCGGTCTCGACCGGGATGCCGAAGTCGACCAGGCACGCGATCTCGCTGACGCCGATCGCGCGCAGCTTCCCGACCAGATCGACGCACTCCTCGGGCGTGCCGAACAGCCCGCTCGTCTCGAAGTAGCGCTCGAACGCGTGCTCGAGCACGGCGTCGCGCTCTTCCTCGGACAGGCCCGCGAACTCGTCGCCCCCCCCCGCATCGGCGCCGACAGGCTTCTTGAAGGCCGGGAACGCCCACGCGTACTTCTTCAGGAGGTCCAGCGACGTGCCCAGATAGTCGCGCAGCGGGCCACGCACGATTCCGCGCACGTCGACGCCTTCCTCGGCGACGAACGTGTGCAGCATCAACGTCACGACGCCCGTCTCCGGATCGAATCCGGACTCCGCTCTAGCCTTCTTGTAGAGCGCGACTTTCGGAGTGAGTTCCTCGATCGACTGCCCGAGCAGGTGCGTGAGCAGGTTCGCTCCGGCCCGGCCGGCTTGGACGTACGTTTCCGGATTGCCGGCTGTGGTGATCCACACCGGGAGTTCGGGCTGCACCGGCCGCGGCAGGGTCTTGATCGACACGGGTTTGCCGTCGGGTCCGGGGAAGGAGACGGCCTCGCCGCGCCACAGTTTGCGCACGGTCTCGATGCTCTCGAACATCACCTGCTTCGCGCGCTTGAAGTTCTCCGGAGCGAGCACGAAGTCGTGCGGCTGCCAACCCGAGGCGAACGAGATGCCGACGCGGCCGTCCGAGAGGTTGTCGACGACGGACCAGCTCTCGACGACGCGGATTGGATGATGGAGCGGCAGCACGACGGAACCCGAGCGGATTCCGACGCGCTTCGTGATCGCGGCGACCGCGGCACCGGCGACCGCAGGGGCGGGATACACCCCACCGAACGAGTGAAAATGGCGTTCGGGCGTCCAAATCGCGGTAAACCCGTGTTCGTCCGCGAACCGGGCCCCTTCGGTGAGCAGTCGGTACTTCTCCGGACCGGGCTTGGTCTCGTCGCTCGAGAAGTAGAACAGGCTGAAGTCGACTGCTCTTGGCGCGCGCGTGGCGTTCGACGCGACGTTGCTCTGGTTCACCACGACGTGGAAACCGCGCGCCAGAGTCCACACCAGCTCGAGCACCGAGATGTCGAACGACAGGCTCGTGACGGCGAACCACACGCCGGGCGGGTCGTGCGGGATCCGCTCGTCCATGCCGACGAGGAAGTTCAGCACGTTGCCGTGCTCGACCATCACGCCCTTGGGCTGGCCCGTCGAACCGGACGTGTAGATGACGTACGCGAGATCGTTCGGCTTCGTTCCCGAATCGACTCGTTCGGCGGAGCAGACGTCGATCGCTCCGCGGTCGGCGTCGATGCGCACGACGATCTTGACTCCGTTCGCCACGCGATCGATCGTCCTCGACTGCGCGATGGCTATGCGCGATCCGGAATCCGACAACATGAAGCGCGTGCGTTCCTCGGGGAACGCCGGATCGAGCGGCAGGTACGCGGCGCCCGTCTTCAACACCGCCACGACGGCGACGACGAGGTCGACCGAGCGCTCGAGACAAATGCCGACGAATTCGCCGCGCTTCGCGCCCAAGGAGCGCAGGTGAGCGGCGAGCCGATTCGAGCGCTGATCCAGTTCCCCGTAGGTGAGCGAAACCCCGCCGCACGACACCGCCAGGGAGCCGGATTCCCGAGCGGCGCGTGCTTCGATGACGGCGTGAACGGAGGCAGCCTCCCCGAGCGGCCTGTCGGTGGCGTCGAATCCACCCGACAGCAGTTCCCGCTGTCGGGCACCGACCAGCGACAGCGCGGCGATCGCACGCTCGGGCTGCGCGGCAGTTTCGGCCGCGAAGGCGGCGAAAGAGTCGGCCAATGCCTCGGCGGCGCCTTTGGGGAGCAGACTGGCGTCGTGGAGCAGCCGGCAAGCACCGTCTGTGGCCACCACGAACGTCGCGGCGTCGAGCTTCGCCTCGACGGCATCGTCGCTGCGCTCGACGTGCTCGATGGCGATCGGCAGCGTGAATCCGTTCGAGAGGCCGGGGTTCGCGGCGAGCTCCGGGTCGCGGGCGACGAGGTCGTGGAGGAACGACCCGCGCTTCTCGATGCGCTCGCATTCCTCGGCGAGACGCCGCACGTGAGCCTCGAATCCGGCGTCCGTGTCGCAGCTCACGTGCAACGGCACGCGCGGCGAGATCCAGCGCTCGAGACCCTCGACGCGGCGGCGCAGCGTCTCCGTGCCGAAAGAGAGATCGAACTGTCCACGCCCCGAGAGCCGCGCGATCCACGCCGAGATCAGGGCGGCGGCGACGACGCGGACCGAGCAGTTTGGGAACCGTGCCAGGAGCGGGGCACAGGAGGCCAGCCCGAGGCTCGCGACGCTCCCGGATGCGCCCGTCGCGACGGCGAGGAACGGCAATTCGATCGACGAAATTCGTGCCAGGCGTGCGGCCCAGAAATCCTCGGCCGGGCCGAGGTCGGCATTCCACGCCGTCAGCCGCGCGAGGATGTCGGGTTCGCTGCCCAAAAGGCGTCCACCGTGATCCCCCACGATCCTCCGCGCGTCCGTGAGCGCGATCACGCGGCCGGCGCAGTCCGTCAACTCGTCGATGCACAACGCGCCTGAACCCGTCGCCACGGCGAAGGCCCCCAGGTCCGCGGACAACAACGCTCCGGCGGGCTCGGACCCTTCGAGAGGACCGACGTGCGCGCGCTTGACGATCCAAACGTGCGTCCCGACCGAGATCTTCGCGACGCCGAAGGGATTCCGGTAGCGACCGGCGTCGAGGGCGCGGATCCACGTCGCGATTGCTCGCGCCGGGAGGCGCCAGTCGATCACGCCGGTCGCGGGCGGACGATCTCCGCGCGAGAAATAGCGCCGATTCGTCTGGTCCTGCCTCGTGCCCGGGAGCGTCCCGCGAGAGAGCTTCTCGACCATCTCGCCGAACGTGCGCAGACCGGCCTCGAAGCACTTCGTGTTGAGCGAGACCGCGGTCTCTTCGGCGTCGACGGGGAAGCGCTCGCTGACGAGGATGTCGCCTTCGTCGATCCCGGACGTCATGCGATGCCACGTCACGCCGTGCTCGCCCGCGCCCGTCGCGATGGCCCAGTTCGGCGTGTTCAACCCCGCGAGTTCCGGGAGCGGTCCGTCGTGGAAGTTGATCTTCTCGTGTTTCGAGAGCCTCAGGATCTCGTCGGGGACGATGGCCAGGTGCGCGATCGAGAACAGGTGATCGAATGGCAGCCGCGCCAGCTCGGGCGCGGAGGCCCGCGTCGGTTCGAGCACGGGAATGCCGTGCTTGCGCGCCCATTCCGCCACGGGAAGCGCACGCGTCATCACGCAGGCGATTCGATCTCCGCGCGCCAGGAGCACTTCTCCGCACGCGGAAAGAAGCGTGTCCCCGCCGATCAAGACCGCCGTGAACCCTCCAGACGCACTCATTGGGCCTCCCCTTTCGCTTGCACCCTTTTTGCGGCCATCACGACGGTGGGCTTCGAGCGTTTCACGCGGCGCTCGCGGCTCTCACGGACGGTCTTCTCGAACAGCTCGGCCAGTCGTGTCGCTTCGGTTCGGGCGTCGTGGTGCTCGCGAACGAGATCCGCCCCGCGCTCGCCGTACGCCTGCAGCTCCTCCGGCGCGGACTCGAGCACTTCGTCCAATGCATCCGCCAACGCGCCCACGGAACTCGCGGGAACCAGCCAGCCGGAGACTCCAGGCTTCACGAGTTCCGGGATTCCGGCGATGAACGTGCTCACGACGGGACGCTCGAGCGCGAGCGCCTCCATGAACACCACGGGCAGGCCTTCCTCGAAGCTGGGCAATACCAGAGCCCGAGCCGCGAGCAGCTCGTCGATGACGCCGGAGCCCGCCTGCCACCCGACGAAGCGCACAAGCTCGCTGATCTTCAGCTCCAAAGCGAGCTGTTCGACCTGCTCGCGCATCTCGCCGTCGCCGACGAGCACGAGTTCGAACGTGCGGCCCTGCCCGGCGAGCAAGGCCAGCGCGCGCAGGAGGACGATGTGCCCCTTGGCCGGGTCGATGCGCGCGACGGACACGAGCCGCTTCGCCTCGGGGATCGGTGTCGACGGATGATCGAGGAACTCGCTGCCCACTCCGCAGTGAACCAGGGCGATGCGCGGCCAGTGGGCAGGATCGCTCATGCGCATCAGCTGACTGCGGCCATGGTGGCTGATCGCCACCGAGAACGACGCCCTCTCGACCTTCATACCGAGCGCTCCGTGCGTCGGGAACTCGAAGAACTCAGGGCCGTGGAACGTGAAACTGAAGGTCGGACCCCCGAGATCTTCGCACAGGAGCGCGACGGTCGCGGGGTTCGTGGCGAAGTGCGCGTGGACGTGGTCTACGTCGAAGTGCGCGCACAGGCGCCGCAGGATGCACGCCTCGGCCAGGTACATGAAGTGCACCAGGCGGCCGCGGCGGCTGCGCCAGGACAATCGCCACGTCGAACGCAATGCGCGGGCGAATCGCAGCGGATTCGCGAGCGACACGAGCAGCACGTCGAGCAGGTCCTTTCGGAGGCTACGGCCCAAGAGGTTCGAGGTCCGCTCGCCCTCTGCGACGTCGCGCGGATCGACCAGCGGCTCGCTCGTCCGGCGAATGGAAATGCGCGTGACGTCGATGCCTCTGCTCTCGACGACCTCGATCTCCCGGCGGATGAAGCTGTGGCTGGTCTTGGGGTACTGGTTGACGAGGTATGCGATCCTCATCAGGGGCCTCCGGACTCGGCACCCTGGGAGGGCGCGAGTGCTCTGATCTATCGGGAGGAATGCCGGCAACGCGTGAGTGGGAAAGCCCTTCCGCCTCGTCGCGGCGCGTGCCATTCCTTCCCGCTTCGCCGTCCAGGCACGGTCGCTGTTCGGTCGATGATGAACCGCTGTTTCGGCCTCCGAAACGCGTC
>JBGATY010000053.1:0-20462 GCA_044228955.1 Planctomycetota bacterium
GGACAGGCCCTTCTTGACGACCTCGCCGATCTTGTAGCGCTTGCCCATCGCCGTATCGACGATGTCCTGCTTCGACTCGTGGCTGAAACCCGCGCCGAGGAAGCACAGGAGCGCCATGCCGGTCAGTCCCTCATCGAAGCGCTTCGTGTACGCCTCCTTGGGTTTGTACATGGGGTCGTCGCAGGGGCAGAGCGAGAGGATCGTCGCCGGGCTCCACGAACCGTCCTCGTTCTGGTGGCGCACGAGCCAGCGCAGGCCGTCGAGCACCGCCTTGTCCGTGCCCTGCGTCGCGCCGCCGCCGCGTCCGGGCTTGCCGCCGCCGCCGAGCTTGCGGGTCGAGAAGGGGGAGGGCTTGCCGGACCCGGCGTGACCGCTGGTTCCGACGCCGATGGCCGTACCCCCCGTGGCGCCGGGCGGAGCGTTGTCCGTCGCCGTGGGATCGCCGCGGTCGAGGTGCAGGTCCTCGACCGCCGCCTCGGTCGTGGGAACGTAGACCTCCTCGTAGCTGACGAGTTCCGCTTCCTCGTTCTTGGGAATGACCTTGCGCTCGAGGACCTCGGGCGGGAGGACGACTTCCTCGGCCACCTTGGACTTGGCCAACTCGACCGTCACTCCCGCATCCGGGAGGGCCTCGGGCTCACCCTTCGTGACCCAGATGAGCGCGATAGCACCCAGGATCAGGTGCAGCGCCACCGCCATGACGACCCACGGCGAGTTCCGCATGGCGTTGCGCATGAACTCGACCGGATTGAAACCCCTTGTTTCGACGTCGCTCATTGGATTCGTCTCACGCGAAGGACGCGCCGTTCAGTGGTGGAGATCCCGCCGGGATCGTCCGTGAGTTGGGAGTGCTCGGTCGCAGCGGAAAGGCCAGGTTCAGCGCGCGACATTCGCGGTCTAGCGCCGAGGGGGCGGGATGTTACCCGATTTTGACGGGTGGGCAATGCCGGGTTCGAGGTCCTTTGGGGAGGGTGCGCCAGGACCCAGGAGTCGGCCCGCGGTCCAAGAACCGGGACCATCCTACTTCACCCCTTCGACCGGCGGCGCGGGCTCGGTCTTGCGCGTGCGAGCGGCGGAGAACGCGTTCTGGTAGCGGTAATAGACCTCCAAGGTCAGCACGTTCACCGCCGTCGCATAGATGGGACCGCCCGAGTGGCACCAGCGATCCGGAACGAGCCAACCGCCCTCGCCACAGTCGTTGCCCTTCTCCTGGAGCTCGAGCAGGGAGCCGAGCATGGCCTTGTTCCATGGCTTCCAGTAGTTGCCGCGCCCGCGGGGCGAGTCCGGGCCGTCGAACTGGAACAGGGCCAGCGAGCCGTAGTACCAGTAGTAGTAATCGACCGAGAGCCGGTCCTTCGACACGCGCGGCAGGTCGCCGACGAGGCGCTTGGCCGCCGACTCGAGGAACGGGTCCTCGACGTCGTGCGCCGCGAAGGTGCGGATGCACATCGACAGCGCCGACATCCCGGAGGGGTGGTAGTCGAACTGGTCGTCTGGGCCGGTGACCTTGGCGCCCGCGCCCTTGGGGTCGATGTACCCCGCCAGCCCGTCGCCGGCGGAGACCCATTTGGCGAAAGAGAGAGCGCCCTGCAAGTGTTCGTCAGGAACCTCCAATCCCGCCAGGTTGGCCGACTTCAGGGCCATGACTGCCCAGCCGGTCACCGACGTGTCGGCGTCGTAGAGCTCCTTCTTGAAGCCCTCGTCGAGGGAATCGCCCATGTGCAGGTGCTCGGCTTCCTGGCGCGAGGCATAGCGCCAGCCCCATAGCCCGCGACCGTTGGGATCGGGCCGTTGAGCCTTGGCGAGGTAGGTCACGGCGCGCTGGGCCGGTTCGCGCCAATAGCGGTGTTGGGTCAGGCCGTACGCCTCGGCGAGCGCCATCGCGGCGAGCGCCTGGTTGTACATGAACGGGCGATCGCCGAAGGACCCGTCGGGGTTCTGGTGGTCGACGAGCCACTTGAGCCCGCGCTGCACCACCTGTCCGGTCACGACCTTGCGATTGCCGCGCACCGCGTCCTTGAAGTAAGGCTTCGACTCGTGGCTGAAGCCGGCGCCGAGGTAGGCGAGCAGGGCCAGCGAGGTCAGGCCCTCGTCGTAGGTCTTCAGGCGCTGGAGTTTCGGGTCGTCGCACTTGTGACCGGCGTCGCAACGCTCGCCGAGCGCGGTCGCGCCCCACGAGCCGTCTTCGTTCTGGTGCCGAGCGAGCCAGCGCAGGCCGGCGAGGACGCCTTCCTCGCCCACGTCGCCGCCCCGCTTGATTTGACCGTTGTCCTTGCCCTTCCCGCTGACGAACGGGCGCGTCCCGCGCAGCGCGCTGACGCGTGAGCTGCGGTACCCCGGGCCCTTGTCGCCGACCGTGATCGCCGTGCTGGCGAACTCGATGCCGGGCGGGGCGTTCTCGTTGCCGGTTTCTTCCCCGAGTGGTTCGGTGTCCGACGCCACGGTGTCCGTGGCGACGTAGTCCTTCGGGGTCTCGAGATCGATCTCGTCGTTCGTGGGGATCGCGTGTCGATCGCGCACGACCTCCGGCGGGAGGAGTACCTCCTCGACCGGCCTTTGGCGCTGTGGTTCGACCACGAATCGCTCGTCCAGTGCCTCTGCCTTTTCATGCGTCGTGTAGAAGACCGTCGCGATCGCGATCAGGATCAGGTGCAGCGCCACCGCCATCACGATCCACGGTGAGTTGCGAGCGGCGTTCTTCACTGCCCTGAGTGGATTCCAAGTGTTCATCGAGTGACTCCGAAGTGAGTGCGCGAACGGGGGACGCGCGAGCCGGACCGAGAGCGGACTTCGACAGCGTGTCGCGTTCGATCTCGGCGCGGACCCAGCCGCGGGAGCGACGCGTACCGACCGCGTGAATCGCGAGAAATTGCGTTCGGTCTCGCGGTTTTTTCCGTGCGGCATCGCACCTGCTCGGCGGCGAGTGGAGCGTGCGATGCCGCACGTGCGCACCGCTCTCGCGCGTGGAGCGAGGCGGAGCCGTCGCGTCAGAGACGCACGCGCTCCTGGATCACGCTGACGTCGCCTTCGCCGCGCGGCACGTAGTGCGCTGGTCGAGCGCGCGACAGCGTCTCGAACTCGGGCGGCATCTCCATCGAGGCGTCGGCGACGACGACGTCGATCGGCGCACTCGCGTCGATCACGAATTCGAGCACGAGACCCTGCGCGTCGATGCCGGTGAAGCGCGGCACGCCGCGCGAGACGAGGTCTCCGTCCAGCTTCTCCGCTCCGCGCGAGATCGAGCGCAGTCGCGCGCCGCTCGCGTGCACGGCGAAGCGCAGCGCACCGCGCGCGGTTGGCGCGGCGGCTCCGCGCCCCAAACGTCGTGCGTCGAATGGCGGCAAAAGCCCCGCGACCATGCGCGCGGATGCCACGCCGCTGCCAGGGACGGCGCGGCCGGCGCGACGAACCCGGCGCGTGCGCCCGTCCAGATGCGGCCTTCGAACGCATTCTCCAGCGGCACGAACGCCGCGGCACGGGAGAGCTCGGCGGGCAGCGGAGCGCGCGTGGGCACGGCGATCCAGCGCGCCGTCCCGGAACGTGCATCGTGTTCGTGCACGAGGTTGAGCCACGCCGGCGCATCCGCGTCGAAGCACGGAACGCGGAGCGCGACCACGAACCCGAGCGCGGCGACGAGGCTTGCCGTCGCGAGCGGCAGCGCACGCGACGCCGCGAACGCGGGTGCCGCGCAGAGGACGACGAGCGCCACGCAGACTCCGACCGGCGCGCCGTAGCCGAAACCGTCCTCGACGCCGATCAGGACCGGCGTGGTGAAGATCAAGGCGACGCCGAGCGGAACGAACCACCCTACGCGCTCCCACCGCGGAGCGCACGAGACGACGAACGCGGCGGCGAGGGCGGGGAACACGAACAGGTAGCCGGCGCTCGGCACGAGGACCGCAGTGGCCACGCCGAGCAGCGCGCACAGGAGGCGCGCGGCGCAAAGCAGGGTCGTCCCGTCCACGCTTCGCCGCCCGACGAGCCGAGCCATCCACAGTCCCGCGGCGAGCGACCCGCAGAGCACGGCGAGGCGCGTCCACAGCGGATGCGCGCTCCAGGGGAACAGCGCTCCACGCGCGGTCTGCAGGCTCCAGGCGATCGCGAACGCCGCGCCGACCGTGGCCGCGCATCCGGCGAGGGCCGTCCAAGAGGCGCGCACGAAGCGCCGGCGGTCCACGCCGCGCGCGCGCCAGCCGAGCACGAGGAGCGCCGCCATCGAGAGCGGGAGGATCCACGTCGTATCGAAGTGGATCACGCCGAGCCCGAGCACGTCCGCGTACACCGCGTCGCCGGCTTCGAGGCGCGTGAGATCCTCGTTCAGGAGTTCCTTCACCACTCCGAGCGCGCTCTCCCCGATGTGCTGCAGGCTGCGCGGATCGAGGTGCGCGACGTCGTCGCGCGGCGTGTGGTAGCGCGCGACGCCGCCGATGAAGGCGAAGTTCACGCCGGCGAGTCCAGCCGCCTTGAACACGGTGAGGTCCGTGTCGTTGGGCATTTTCTTGTAGATCTCGTACGCGACCGACGTCGCCGAGGGGTGCGGAACGCCGCGCGCCAGGGCGGCGACGAGCGAACGGTTGTTCACGCTCGTCTCGAACATCTGCGCGCGTCCGTTCGTGCCGCGCGCCTCCATGTTCACGACGACTCCGATGTCGCGCGCCAGGGGATGGTGGTCCAGAAACGCGCGCGCTCCGATCAGGCCGGCTTCCTCGCCGTCGTCGATCAGGAACACGACGTCGTTCCTGCGGTCGGGGACGGACTGGAGTACCCGCGCGATTTCGAGCGCCGCCGCGACGCCGACGCCGTCGTCCGACGAGCCCGGGCCGGCGCTGACCGAATCGTGGTGTGCGCACACGAGGATGCTCTTCGTGGGCGCGCTGCCCGGGAGTCGCGCGACGATGTTGCGCGTGATCGAGACGACGCCGTTCGCGCCGACCGCGAGATGCTCGTCCACCTCAGCCGTCAGGGAGAGCTCCGCGAACGCTGCGACGATCTCGACTTGGACACGGGCGTTCTCCGCGGAACCGATGGGATGCGGCCGGCCTTCGCCCTCGATGCGCTCGAGCCGCGCGAGGGCCTTCGTCCCACAGAACTGCGCGGGGGGAGCCTCGTCGAGGACCGCGGGCGGGACGGCGCGCAGGGAGGCCAGCGCGTAGACCCAAACGATCAGAGCGAGCGCGATCCACGCGCTCTTGGATCCACGGGCGGGCTCTGCCTGTGCTGTCGCGCTCAAACTGCGGCCTTCGCCGGCTGGCTTCGGACCGTGTGCGCTTGTACCTTGGTTGCCCTTCGAACCCAAGCAAGTGAACCCCAGGTGCCGGTGATTCCGGCCGCAGATCGAAAGCGAAGAGAACGATGTCCCAGGCTCAGGCGATGGAACTCCGAAAGGGCATCCTGGTCACTCACCAGGGCCGGACTTGCGCCGTCATCTTCTGGAACCTGTGGAAGAGCGACCGGCGCAGCAAGGTGCAGCTCAAGTTCAAGGACATCCTGACCGGACGCATCAGCGAAGTGACGGCGCAGGCCGACGACCGCTACGAGACGCTCGAGTCCGAGGTCATCGACCTGGCCCACAGCTACAAGGACGGCAACGACGAGGTGTTCTACACACCGGCGGGCGAGGAATACCGCTGCCCCGCGGCCGCCGTCGAGGACGTGATCAAGTGGAAGGCCGACTTGTACAAGGGCCTGCTCGTCGACGGCAAGCTGCTCACGGTCGAGCCGCCGCAATCGGTCGTCGCGACCGTCGTGGAAACCGCGCCCTCGATCAAGGGCGTGCTCAACGGCCTGAAGGATGCCGTGCTCGACAACGGGATCACGGTCAAGGTGGGCATGGTGATCAACATCGGCGACCGTGTGCGCGTGAACACCGAGACGCTGGAGTACAAGGAGCGCGTCTGAGTACCGTGCCTGGCACGGTACTTCGTTTCGTCAAGCCCCGATGAACAGCCCGCACTCCGGGCACTTCAGGGGGCCGGCCGCGTACTCCGCCATGCACGCTGGACACTGTCGAGTGTCCTTGGTCACGTCGATCACAGCCGTCGCGCACCTGCGCGCGGACTCGTCCATCTCCCCGAGGTAGTCCGCTTCGAGGACCTCGTGCGCGCGGTTCGTGTCCTGGCTCGCGACCGCGAGCCACAGTTTCGTTCCTCAGGAACTGCAGAACTTCTTGGGCGGCGAGACGATCTCGCTCTCGATCTCGCGTGCCGCCAGCACGCGCTGCGTCCGGCGCAGCACGTCGAGTCCGCCTTCGGAGACGACCATCCTTCCGTCCGGGAGTTGCATCTCCTCACTCTACACCCTCGCGGAGGCTCGATTTGATTCCGCGCACCCGTTCCCCTTACGATTTCCGGGCTGAACCAGCCCCCGCCCATGAGCCGCTCCCCCAATTCCGACACCCTCACCGAGGGCATCCGCGTGCAGGCTGCCGCGCGCTACGCGGCGAGCGAGTCGCAGCC
The DNA here is from genome assembly GCA_044228955.1 of Planctomycetota bacterium. GTDB lineage: Bacteria > Planctomycetota > UBA1135 > UBA1135 > JAEUIA01. The sequence goes on from JBGATY010000053.1 coordinate 6,456, forward strand.
GGACAGCGGTCAGTACCTGTTCGTCTACAAGATCCGCATCACGAACGAGGGGACGAAAACCGCCCAGCTGCGCACACGCCACTGGATCATCCTCGACGCCAACAACCAGCGTCAGGACGTGCGCGGGAACGGCGTCGTCGGCAACACGCCCAAACTCGCGCCGGGTGAATCGTTCGAGTACGAGTCGAGCTGCCCGCTGCGCACCCGCTGGGGGACGATGGAAGGCAGCTACGCGTTCACGCGCGACGACGGTTCGAAGTTCGACGTGGCGATCGGGCGCTTTTTCCTGGCGCCGTCGACGAAGCCGGTCAGCCTCCGGTAGCGCGCGTCAGACGCGCACCCGCTCGAAGTCGAGCAAGTGGTCGGCCTTGACGTAGGCGACTCCGATGTCGCCCTCCGCGACGCGGCCCACGAGCAGGCCCGACGCGGCCAACTCCGTGCGCTTGCCGTCGCGTGCTTCGATCGTGACGAAGTACTGCGTGTGCCCCGGGCCGTCCCCGCCGCCGTCGATTCGCGTGCGCTCGCCCGCGATGACCGCCGGCCGGGCCACGAGCTCCGCCGTGGCGAGGCGCGTGCCCTGGCCCAAGGCGCGCAAGAACACGTAGATCCCCACGCCGAGGATCAGGAGCGGCACGAGAACGAGCGGGCCCGTGAAGCTGAAAGCGAAGACCATCATGCCCGACACGACGATGAAGACGGCCGCGAACACGACACCGATCATGCTGCTCGCGATCTTTCCGGCGGCGGATGGCCGTTTCGAGAGGAGCGACGCGAACGACGGATGACTCTCGAGCCGTTCGAAGCGCCGCTCGAGGCTCTCGACGAGCGCTGATTCGGCCACCACGGGGGGGACGAGCAACAGCGATCCGCAGAACTCGCAGAACTTGCCGAGCGAGCGCGGCCGGGCGCCGCAGTGGGGGCAATTCTGGATCGGGGAGGTCATCGGGCGGACATTCTCCACGAGCGGTTCGCGCTCTGCAATCTCGCGGTGGCGTGGTTGTCACCCGTGGGGGAGCTCGGTAGCGTCGCGCGCATGATCCGCCTCCTCGCATTCCTCGTGGCCGTGTCCGCGGTCTCCTGCGCCGGCACGACTCCTGCTCCCGCTTCGAGTGCGCTCGAGGTCAGGGGTGCCTCCACCCGCGACTTCGACGCGCGCTTCACCGGCCGCACGCTGCGCTTCGACTACGTGCACGCCGGGGACGCGCGGGAGGAGCACGTCGTGTACTCGGACCTCCGGCTCGAAGGTGACTGGCCCGGGAGCCGCACGCAACTCGTCGACGCTTCTGGACTCGGCAAGTACCTGTTCGAGGTGCTCGATCGCGAGAGCGGGAGCGTGGTGTGGTCCCGTCCGTTCGCGAGCATCTACGGCGAGTGGGAGACGACCGGCGAGGCCAAGACCGCCTGGCGCGCGTTCCAGGAATCGCAGCGCTTTCCCGAGACCCGCGGCCCGGTGAAGCTGCGGCTCTCGAAGCGCGGCGACGACGACGTGTTCCATGCGCTGTTCACGACCGAAATCGACCCGGCGAGTCGCTTCGTCGATCGCTCGGCCCTCACCCCGCGCGGCAGCGTGATCCCGATCCTCGAGGGTGGCGCGCCGGCGACGAAGGTCGATCTCCTGATCCTCGCCGAGGGCTATCGCGAAGCCGATCGCGCGAAGTTCGTGGCGGACACGAAACGGCTCGTCGGCGTGATGTTCGACACGGAGCCCTACAAGACGCGCCGTGGCGACTTCAACGTGCGCGCCCTGTTCCTCGCGAGCCCGGAGATGGGTATCAGCAATCCGCGCAAGGACGTCTGGCGCGACTCGCCGCTCGGCTGCTCGTTCAACGCGTTCGACAGCGATCGCTACGTGCTGACGTACGACGACGTCAACCTGCGCGAGATCGCGGCACAAGCTCCGTACGACGCGCTCATCCTGCTCGTCAACGAGCGCAAGTACGGCGGCGGCGGCATCTTCAACCTGTGGTCCACCGTCACCGCCGACACGGAGCCGGCCCCCTACGTGTTCGTGCACGAATTCGGGCACAGTTTCGCGGGGCTCGCCGACGAGTACTACACGTCGCAAGTGGCCTACGAAGGGTTCGCGAAGAAGGGCGTCGAGCCGTGGGAGCCGAACGTGACGGCGCTGCTCGATCCGAAGACGCTCAAGTGGAGCGATCTCGTCGAATCCACGACCGCGCTGCCGACCGCATGGAACCAGAAGACGTACGACGAGATGGACCTCGCGTACCAGGCGAAGCGCAAGAAATTGATCGACGAGAAGGCCAGCGAGGAGGCTTCCGAAGCCCTCATGCGCGAAGTGAAGATCACGAGCACGAAGCAACTCCACTCGGAACCGATGTTCGGCAAGGTGGGAGCCTTCGAAGGCGCGATGTACGAGGCCAAGGGCCTCTATCGGCCCGAGATCGACTGCATCATGTTCACGCGCAACCCGACGAGCTTCTGCCGCGTGTGCAGGCGCGCAATCGAACGCACGATCGACCAGTACACGAAATGAGCGCGCGTCGCCTCGCGTTCGTCGCGGGCGCGACCGGCTACACGGGCAGCGCGGTGGTGGCGCGACTGCGCGAGATCGGCACGGAGACGGTCGCCCACGTGCGGCCGGATTCGAAGCGGATGACGGAGTGGCGGGCGCGCTTCGAAGGACAGGGCGCGCGCGTCGACACCACCGCCTTCGAAGCGGACGCGATGGAGCGCACGCTGCGCGATCTGCGGCCGACGCACGTGTTCGCGACCATCGGCACGACGCTCGCCCGCTCACGCCGCGGCAGTGACTCGGCGATCCCCGACACGTACGCTTCGGTCGATCTCGCGTTGACCTGCATGCTGATCGAAGCCTCCGTCGCGGCGGGCTCGCTCGAGCGCTTCGTGTACGTCTCGGCCGCCGGCGCGAATCCGGGCACGCGCAATCCGTATCTGAGGGTGCGCGTCGAGCTCGAGCGCCGGATCCGCTCGAGCGGCCTGCCTTACACCATCGCGCGTCCGGCGTTCGTGAGCGGCCCCGATCGCGAGGAGGCGCGCCCGCTGGAGCGCGCCGGAGCGCTCGCCAGCGACCTCTTCTTCACACTGGCTTCATGTTTCGGCGCGCGGGAGCTCTCCCGACGGTACCGCTCGATCACCGGCCGCGAACTCGCTCACGGGCTCGTCCGCGCTGCGTTCGACGAGGCGTGCCGCGATCGCAGCCTGCATGCGGGGGATCTGCGCACGGCGCGCGACGCGCTATCCTGACGGCATGGTCAAGGAATCACCGCCCACGAACATCTCCGCTCGCTACCTCGAGGCCCTCTGCGGCGAGGATCCGCTCGTCATCCAGAAGAAGGCGCCGAAGCGCTTGAAGAAGCTCCTCCGCGGCCTCTCGGACAAGGAGCTCGAGAAGAAGCCCGCGCCCGACAAGTGGTCGATCAAGGAAGTGATCGCGCACCTCGCCGACCACGAAGTCGTGTACGGATTCCGCCTGCGCTGCGTGGCTGCTCTCGATCGCCCGCTGCTCGCGGGCTACGACCAGGACCTCTTCATGACGAAGCTCGGGCACTCGAACACGACGACGAAGGAACTGTTCGACGCCTACGCCGCGGCGCGCGCGGCGAATCACGCGCTGGTGGAGCGCCTCGAGGAGAGTGCCTTCGAGCGCGTCGGCATCCACGCCGAACGCGGCGAAGAGACGTTGCGCACGATCGTGACGCGCAACGCCGGCCACGACATGCTCCACGAGCAGCAGGTCGAGCGCACCAAGACCGCCGTGCTCGCGAAAACGAAGAAGTCGAAAAAGAAATCGGCGAAGTAGGTCCGAGGTCCCGACACCGCGCCGCGCGGTATTCCGCGCGTGCGCGTTGCTACTGCGATCCCGAACTCGGACATGGTCTTCCTGTCGACCTCCGGGGTGGGGGCCCCCCCCGAAACCGGGGGGGGGGGCACCCCGGCGGGCCCCCGTCCGCGGGGGGGCCCCAACCCGGAGGCGGCGCTGCGGAGCACGCCTGTGTGGCGCGTTGCTGTTCTCTGGCCTCGCGCTCTTCATCTGGCTCGCGCGCAGAGTGCGACGGTTGTGCGCTGTCACATCGAATGGCCACACGCGACGGGACTTCGGCACTGTCGGAATGTGTGGAGCGGACGCCAAGGCAAACTGGACGACAGGGCATTCGCTGGCGTGCTCCGCAGCGCCGCCTCCGGGCTCGAGTCGGCTGCCAAGTACGCGCACGGCTCGAACCCGGAGGTCGACAGGAAGACCATGTCCGAGGTCGGGCTCGAGGCAGCAGCGCGCACGCGCGGAGTACCGCGCGGCGCGGTGACGGAACGACGGTGGATCAGGACGTGCGTCGCGGGAACTCTAGGGCAGGAATTTCTTCTCCTTCAACTTGCGCGGCAGGTACTCCTCGATCACGAAGTTGAGGCCCCACTTGGCGAGCGCCTGCTGCTCGGCGCGCACGCCCGACTGCAGCATCTGCTCGATCGCCTTCACCCACGCCTTGTGGGCGACGAAGAACGGGTCGTTCTTCAGGGCGTCCTTGGCGCGCTTGACGTCGACCTCGAGCAGCTTGTGCGTCGCGTCCTGCAGCTTGAAGTCGATGATGTCCTGGGGCGTCACGCCCAGGTACTGCGCCTGCGGCACGCAGAAGAAGCGGTTGATGTGCGCCGCGTTGCCCGAGCCCACTTTCAGCGTGCGGTAGATGTTGGCGATGCCGTACGGATCGCAGTCGACGAAGGCGTAGACCGGGATCTTCTTGTCGTCGGCGAGTCGCCGCACGAAACGCCGCGTCGCGCGCGTGGGGACGCCGGCCGTCTCGATCAGGATGCACTTCGCGCTCTTCCAGTACTTGTGGTTGTTCAAGCGCTGGAACATGCCCCCCGTCTCGATCGCGAGGATGAACTCGGCGTCGGTCTCGAACTTGAGGTGCTCGACCGAGTGCGGGATCGAGTAGCTGCCCGAACCGAAGCTCGTGCAGTCGATGCGCAACGGATTGCCGGTCTCGGCGTCGCGGTCGATGACGACCAGGTTGCCCGCGACCGAGCCGCCGTGTTCCTCCGGATAGAAGCGCAGCTGCTCGCGCGACAGGCCGTCCAGGCTCGCCAGGGCCTCGATGTCGTCGAGCACCGTGTCGGACTCCGGCTGGTCGTTGAACTTGGCCTCGCCCCAGTTCTTGGAAACGTAGTACGCCTCCCGCTTCGTCGCGAAGTCGTCGTTCTCCACCATCTCCTTGCTGATCGCCATGAGGCGCAGCGTCTGCGCGAAGCTCTTGACCGTGTTCACCGACAACGCGCGTGCTTTGCGGCCGCGGCCGAGCTCGAAGTAGCCGACCTTCGTGTCGTACTTGACGTTGCCGAGCGAGCGCGTCGGGAACTTCAGTTCCGGCAGCGTCCTCCCGAGGATCTTCGTGCGCACGTTCGTGGCCGTCGCCTCGATCAGCTTGAGAGTCTTCAGGTCGTCGCCGTCGAGTTTGCGCGGCGCCTTCTTGACCTTCGGGGGCGTTGCTTTCGGTTCCTTCTTCTTGCGTTCGGCCATGGTGTCTCGCTGTCGAGTGAGCCTTCGATGTCGAACGGCGCTTCTAACCGACGCGAGGGGAGCGAACAATGACCCGCGCGCGCGAGTCGAGCGGAATGGCGCTCAAGGCGCCCAGGTGATCGACACGCCGTTCGTGAGGTTGAACGTCGACACCGAACAGTAGACGTTCGCGTCGCGGTACCACGCCTGGTACGTCCGCACGCCGCCGCCGCTCTGCACGAGTCCGATCGACGCGACGCCCGGGCCACCGCCGGAGGGCAGGGCGGAGTAGCCGGCGACGTTGAATTTCACCCCGAGACGCAGGATCGCCCCGCCGGCGCACAGGAGTCCGTCGCCGAAGACTAGGCCCGTGCCGCCGCTCTGCTGCGCCGTGCCCTGGAAGTACAGGCAGGGACCGTTCGGCATGCCCGAGGCGTGCAGGACCAGGGTGTCGTTCGCGACCGACGGGACGCCTTCTCCGCGCAAGTTCGCTCCCTCCGCGTAGACCGAATTCGGACAGCCGTTGGACGCGATGCCCGGCGCGATGGGATTGGGCGAGCACGGGCACGAGGTCACGCCCCCCGATCCGAAGCAGTAGCGCGTGCCGGTCTCGCCCGCGACGTCGATCGTGAAAATGGCCGCCTCGGGCACGCCGCCGGGCCAGTTCCCCAGTTGGAGCGTGTACGTGGCGCCCGCAGTCACCGGGAAGAGTGCCGCGGCTGGACCGATCGACCCGCAGCCGTCGTCCGCGCAGGCGAGCGCGAAACCCGTGGGACAGCCCGTGCCCGAGTACACGGCGATCTTCGAGTCCATGAACGAACCCGCGCAGAAACTCCAGGTCGCCGTGCCCGTTCCCGGGGCCGTCCACGCGTACCAGACGTCGTAGGTGATGCGCGGATTGGGATCCGTCGGTGTCGTGCAGAGCGACTGCGTCTGGCCTTCGCTCCCCGTCGTCGCCTGGCGGTTGTCGTACGCGTGCGGCCCGCGGCCGGCGATCGCGATCGGACCCGCGCACGAATCGCCGGGCGGGGGCGTGAAGGACTCGATCGTGAAGCTGCCGGCGCTGCCCGGCTGGCCAGGGAAGGAGCCGATCTGAATCGTGTAGGCCGTGCCGATGTTCGCGAAGAACCGCGCTTCGCTCGGGCCGGCGTACGTCCCGCAACCGTCGTCGTCGCACACCAGCGCCTGTCCGACGGGACAGCCCGCTCCCTGGTAGATCGCGATCTTCGTGTCGCCGCTCGTGCCCGCGCAGCTCGTGACGCGCACCCACCCGAACACCGGTGCCGTCCACTGGAACCACACGTCGGCGTCGATCGCGCGCGTCGCGAAGCTCTCGCAGGCGACGTTGTTCTGCCCCTGCGATCCCGTCGTCGCGAACGTCGTGTCGAACGCATGGGGCGCGCCCGCGCCGAAACCGGAAACGATCTGCGGGCTCGTGCACGAGTCGTTTCCCGGCAGGGGACTCACGCTGATCGACAGGTTGCCCACGCCCGGCACCGCCGGAGGGAAGGGGCCGGGGAACGTGCCGACTTGCAGCAGGTACGCGGTCCCGGCCGTGCACGGAAAGGTGATCGTCGACTGGAACGAGCCCGACGCCACGTCGTCGTCGTTGCACGCGAGCGCCGAACCACTGACCGGGCAACCGAGCGCTGGATAGGCGGCGAGCTTCGTGTCGACGATCGTCTGATTCACCGTCGTGACGCGTGCGATCGCCGTCGTCGGCGCGGTCCAGACGAACCACACGTCGGCGAGGATCGCGCTGTTGCCGAAGAGGTTGCAAAGCGACTCGCTCTGGCCCTGCGGTCCGGTCGTCGCGTTGGAGTCGTCGAAGGCGAACAGGCCGATGCCGGCGATCGGATCCGGAGTCGCGCACGAATCGCTGCCCGAAGGGAGCGGGGCGGGAGGTGGAAGGAAGTTCGCGGGGAGCGCCGAGAGACGCGCCTTGGGCTTCGAGTGCGCAGACTGGGCACCGGCGGCGCTCGTGCCGAGCACGAACAGGAAGAACAGGCAGACGGCGCTTCGCAACGGCATGGGATGGGGCGCCGCCGACGGGCCGGCCTCTGGGTCCAAGGATATCCCATCGCAGCGAGCCTGGCGCCAAAGCGGACACCTCGCCTCGGGAGGCACGCGCAGCACCCCGCTCTCCTCCCCAAGCGAGGGTGTCGGGCGGGGGACCCTGCATGAGCGGTGAACCTGCAGGCCGGCTCCTGGCGGTGCTCCGTCGGAAAAGGGCCGAGGTTGCGCGCGGCGGAGCACGCGTCGAATGCCGTTGCCCCGCTCCGCGTTCGGCCCCGCGGCGCCGCTCAGAACTTGCGGCTCTTCTGCAGCACGTCGTCCAACGTCTTCACCGTCTCGTCGCGCGCTGCGTCGTCGAGGTCGAGGATCTCCTGCAGGGCGATTCCGATGTGCGGGATGTACGTCTCGATGTAGTTGCGCTTGTCGAATTCCGCGCGCAGCCGCTTGCCCTTGCGGATGTAGGCACCCAAGCGTCGGCCGCACTCCTGCAGTCCGAGCTTGATCTCCTTCATGATCTCCTCGTAGCTCGCGATCGCTTCCTTCGATTCGGAAGTGAACGGCACCCACACGCTGGCGATGTGCACCATCACGGCCATCGCGCCGAGCGGCAGGGCACCCTTGGGATGCTGCAACCCGTACGCGCGCCAGTTGGTCTGGATGACGGCCTTCGTCACGGCGCACGCGGCCTGTTGATGCAGGAGCGGCACGCGGTTCGCGAAACGCAGCACGCGAATCGGCTCGTCCGCGTTGCCGACGAGGTCCTCGGTCGCGGCGGCGGCCTTGTCGCGCTTGACGATGCGGCCTTCCTCGGTCACGTCGAGCCCGACGCCACCCGGCTTGCCGTACGCGATGCCCACTTCGATGACGAATGGATTGCCGCGGTAGACGGAGGGAGAGCGCGAGTTCGCGTAGTAGAAATCGGCCTCGAGCTCCTTCTTCAGGCCCGACAGCACCAGCGCCTCGCCGATCGGCGAAATGCAGTTCGTGCTCGGCGCCATGATCTTCGTCTTCTGGATCGCGCCGTGCAGCGCGCTGGCTTCCTCGCGGGCGATGCGCGACGGATGCGCCTTCTCGGAGACCTTCGCGAGCTTGCAGATCTCGAGCGCGACCTTCGGCCCGACGCGCGAGAAGTCCTCCTGCAGGAATCCCGAGAGCGTGCGCGCCGACGTGTCTTTCAGCATGCCGATCAGGCGGCCGAGCTCGACGCCGTGCGGGTGCGGCTTGATCTCCTCGACCGCGGCCGGGAGCTCCTTCGTCGAGCGCTCGTACGTGACCTTCTCGCCGCCCGGATCCGTGTAGTGGATCGTGACGTGCGGATTCGCGATCGCCGTCTGCTTCAAGTACATGTCGACGGAGCGCAGGCCCTTCTGGTAGCGCGCCTCCATCTCGATCTCGACGCGCGTGCCGTGCGGCTTGTCCCATTCGGACGTTTTCTTGTCGTGGATGTCGGGCTTGTTCTGCGTCGTGTCGACCGACATCAGGAACTCGTGCGCGTCGGCGCGCTTGCTCGTGCGCGACAGGATGCGCGCCGGCTTGCCGGTCGTGAGCTGGCCGTACATGACGGCCGCGCTGATGCCGATGCCCTGTTGGCCGCGCGATTGGCTGAGCTTGTGGAACTTCGAACCGTAGAGCAGCTTGCCGAACACCTTGCCGATCTGCTCGTGCACGATGCCCGGGCCGTTGTCCTCGACCGCCATGCGGAAGCGGTCCTCGCCGGTCGGAGTGATCTCGACGATCAGCTCGGGCAGGATGCCGGCCTCTTCGCAGGCGTCGAGCGAGTTGTCGACGGCTTCCTTCACGGCGGTCAAGAGCGCCTTGAGCGGCGAATCGAACCCGAGCAGGTGACGGTTCTTCGTGAAGAACTCCGCCACCGAGATGTCGCGCTGCTTCGTGGCCATCTCGGCCGCCGACTTGCGCGTGCCGGTGCGTTCGGACGGATCCTTGACCTTGGTATCGAGCACGGTTTCGTCCACCGGTTCGCTCTTCTCCTTCGCCGGCGCCTTCTCCTGTTTCGCGGCGGCCTTCTTCTTCGGCGAGTCCTTCTTGGCGCTCACGCGCTCCTCCTCGTTCTCGATCTCGTCAAAGAGCGTCGGGGTGGGGTCCGTGGTGTCGATCGAGCGCGCACTGTCCATTCGCGCCTATCTACCAGCCGGCCGAGCGACGCTCAACCGAGCAAGTGCCACAGTCCCCACGCGCACAGGAGCACGGGCGGAGCCGACGACAGGCAGCCGATCGAAAGGAAGCGTTTTTGGAGCGAGCCGGCGCAGTGCGGGCACACCCGCGGGGTCGGCTTCTGCAGTTCGCCGCCGCAGTGCGGACAGCGGCTCGTGTCGAGAATCCTAGGCGACATGAACCCCCTCGATCGGTTCCGGATCCAGCGTGCCCTCGCACAACCGGAGTGCCGCGGCCTCGTCGCGGAAGCGCGTGAGCGAACGGCGCATGGCGGTCCCCGGCTCGTACAGGCATTCGTCGACGAGGTAATTCCGGCACGCCTCGCGCGGGAGGTTCCACGCGGTCGCCGCCTCGTCGGCGAGGGTCTCGCGCGCCGCCGCGCCCCGTCGGCGCGCTCCCGCGAACGCTTCGAGGTGACCCGCGTCCAGCACGGCTCCCGGAGCGACGATCCAGCACGCGAACACGAACGGCAGCGACGTGCGCAGCGCCCATTCGCGCGACGGGTTGAAGACGGGGATGTCGCTCTCGCCGTGATGCTCGCGCAGCGCCGCGTCGCCGATCCTGAGCCAGGCGTCGGCGGCCGCGGCGCGCGGATCGCCGGCGACCTCGACGAACGCGCAGTCGCTCGGCGGCCGGCCGCTGCCCTTCGAGTCGAGCGCACGGCCGCACAGGACTCTCACCAGGGTCGCCGCGGCCCGGCTCGACGGGTCGAGCGCGATCGAACGACACTCGACGATGGGTCGGCGCAGGAAGACCTGCACGCTGGCAACCGCTCCCGCCCCCGCGACCGCCAGGCCATCGATGTAGCGGTAGCCCGGCGCGCGGAACAACTCGATCGAACTCACGAGCGCCACGTCGAGCGCGCCCGAACGCAAACGCGCCACGAGTTCCGCCGGAACGTGCCGCGACAGGTCGATGCCGCTCTCGCGCTCGAGCCCGAGGTCGAGCGGCCGTCCGACCAGGTAGGGGACGGTCCCCACCCGCAGAGTTCGAGAGCCCGAGGCCATTCGAGAATCGTAGCAGCGCGACGGGGGCGTCACCACGCGACATGCGGCGCGAACCGGCATTCCAGGGTACAAACCGTCAGCAGAGATCCCCGCTCCAAAGGAGCTCCCCGCATGCGTCGCATCGCCCAGGTCTCCCTCGCGTTCGCTTTCCTGCTCGCAGCCAGCGTTTCGGCGCAGAATTGCGCGCAGACGTCCGTCGGCCTCACGCCGCTCACCGACCTCGGAGCGGGGACGCATGGCGGATTCCAGGGCGGTCTGTATCCGCTCGGATCGAACCTTCGGCCCGAGGCGCACACGGTCGGCGGGCTCTTGCAAGCGCAGTCGGTCGTGCCGCGCAACGCCGCGGGAGCGCCGTCCTCCGACGGCAAGATCGTTTTCCTCTCGATCGGCATGTCGAACTGCACTCAGGAGTTCCAGTCCTTCATGTCTCTCGCGAGCACCGATCCGCTGCGCAGTCCGCGCGTCCAACTCGTCGACGGAGCGCAGGGCGGCCAGACGGCCGCGATCATCAGCGATCCGACCGCGAACTTCTGGACCGTCGTCGACCAGCGTCTCGTGAGCGCGTCGGCGAGCGCCGCACAAGTGCAGGTCGTGTGGTTCAAGGAAGCCGACGCGAGCCCGACTCAGGCCTTTCCCGTGCATGCGCAAACTCTCCAGAGCGAGTTCACGACGATCCTCGTCAACCTGAAGACGCGCTTCCCGAACTTGCGGCTCGTCTACCTCGCGTCGCGCATCTACGCCGGCTACGCGACGAGCACGCTCAATCCCGAGCCGATCGCCTACGAGCAGGGCTTCGCCGTGAAGTGGACGATCGAAACGCAGATCCAGGGCACCGCGCTCAACTTCGATCCCGCTCATGGTCCCGTGGTCGCGCCGTGGATCGACTGGGGCACGTACAATTGGGCCGACGGGCTCGTGCCGCGCGGCGACGGGTTGACCTGGGCTTGTGCGGACTACGTCGCGGACGGCACGCACCCGTCGACCTCCGGTCGCGCGAAGGTGGCGCAGTTCCTGCTCGATTTTCTACACATCGAACCGACCGCGGCGTCCTGGTACCTCGCGCACCCCGCGCCGTTCGCGTACGGAGTCGGCAAGGCGACATCGAACGCGACCCTGCCCGCCCTGTCGTGGACCGGGACGCCGACTTCGTCAGCGAACTCGTTCCAGGTGTCCGTCCTGGGAGGCATTCCGTCCGCGCCGGGGCTTCTTTTCTCGGGCACGAATCCGGCCCGCACGCCGTTCCTGTTCGCGCACCTGTACGTCGGCGGCACGATTCAGCGCGAGCCCGTGCACTTCCTCGATGCCTCCGGTTCCTCGACCTGGCCGATCGCGGTCACTCCCGCGCTCATCGGCAGGACGCTCTGCTATCAGGGCTACCTGCGGGATGCGGGACAGCCGGACGGGACCGGGGCCGTCGTGTCGAACGGCCTGCGGGTCGTGTTCACTCCCTGAGGCGAACCCACGGAACCAGGCCGACTTTGGGCACTCTCTTCTGCCGGAACCGCTGACTTGGCTGAATAGCCGCCCCGATCGAGCGTAGGCGGCGCGGTCGATACGAAAGGTCAGCATGTTGAACGTCGAAGGTCTGCTCGGCTCCCTGATCGGCGGCACGCTCGGTGCCCGCTCCAAACCCCACGCGCAGGTCGCGCGATTCCTCGGGGGTGGCCAGAAATCGTTCCTCAACACGGGGACGCTGCTCACCGCCGCGGCGCTCGGTTTCGGGGCGTACGAGATCTGGCGCACGCGCAGCGGGAACTCGACCCTGCAGGCGACCATCGGCGGGGGCGGCCCGATGCCGCCGGCCTTGCCGCCGCCGCTCCCTGGCTCGAGTTCGCGCTCGACGGTCGAGGTCGTGGCCAATCCGAGTGACGGCGTGCCGCGCATCGCGGCGCTGCTCGTCGCCGCGGCGCGCTCGGACGGCGAACTCGGGGAGACGGAGTACTCGCGCATCCTGGCCGAAGCGAGGGCGGCCGGCGCGGACAAGGACGTCCTGAAGGAACTCTCGAACCCGCGTCCGCTCGAGTCCATCGTCGCCGGCGTGAACGATCCCAAGCTCGCGTCCGACCTGTACACGCTGGCCTTCGCCGTGGTGCGCGCGGACTCGACCGTGCTGCCCGCCGAACGCGCCTGGCTCGACCGTCTGGCGGCGCTCCTCGGCCTCGACCGCAACTCGATCCAACGTCTCGAATCCGAAGCCGCGGCGAACATCGCGCGCGCGAATTGATGGCTACACGAACATGAGCACACAGGACAACTGGTACATGTCGATCGGCGGCCACCAGGTCGGCCCCGTTTCCGAGAACGAAGTGATCGCCAGCATCCGCTCGAAGACCGTCGACGCGTCGACGCTCGTGTGGGGGCCGGAACTGAAGGAGTGGAGCGCGCTCGGGCGCGTGCCGCGTTTCGCGGCAGAAATCGCTCGATCGCAGGCCGCACCTTTGGGTGCGCCCTCGATGCCGGGCCGGCGGGCGCACGACATCGATTTCCTGATCCGCGGCGACGACATGCAGTTCGTCGAGGTCGAATTGGATCCGGGCGAGTGCGCGATCGCCGAAGCGGGCTCGATGATGTACATGACGAACGGGATCGCGATGCAGACCCTGTTCGGCGACGGCAACGCCTCGAGCCAGGGCCTCTTCGGCAAGCTCGTCGGCGCAGGCAAGCGCATCATCACCGGCGAGAGCCTGTTCATCACCGTGTACGAGAACAAGGGCCAGGGCAAGCAGCGCGTCGCCTTCGCGGCACCGTACCCCGGCAAGATCCTGCCGATGGACCTCGCGCAACTCGGCGGCGAACTGATCTGCCAGAAGGATTCGTTCCTGTGCGCCGCGCGCGGCGTGCAGATCGGCATCGCCTTCCAGAAGCGCATCGGCGTCGGCCTCTTCGGCGGCGAGGGCTTCATCATGCAGCGTCTGACCGGCGACGGACTCACGTTCGTCCACGCCGGCGGTTGCGTGCACACGATCGACCTCGCCGCGGGCGAGACGCTGCGCATCGACACGGGCTGCATCGTCGCCTACCAGCCGACGATCGACTTCGACATCCAGTTCGTGGGCGGCATCAAGACCGCTTTGTTCGGCGGCGAGGGCCTGTTCTTCGCCACGCTGCGCGGGCCGGGGCGCATCTGGCTGCAATCGCTGCCGCTCTCGCGTCTCGCCGACCGCATCACCGCGGCGAGCAGTTCGCGCAAGGAAGAAGGCTCCGTCCTCGGTGGCCTCGGCAATCTGCTCGACGGCCGCGAATGATCGCCTCACGTGTAACGAACATCTCCCTTGAATCCCGTGCAGGTGCATCGCGGTACCCCGCGATGCACCAGCACGGGATCCGCGCTGCGAA
>JBGATY010000054.1:0-20453 GCA_044228955.1 Planctomycetota bacterium
CCCCCTGGCCCATCCAACAGGCACCCCGCGGCGCGCGGGTGCGCTTCTCGCCCATGCTGGCCGACTACGTCCCCATCCTGCTGCTCTTCGGCGTGACCCTCGGCTTCGCCGTGCTCGACGACCTCGGCGCAGCAGGCGCGACACGCTCCCAGCGTGGATTCTCTCCCGGTCGGGCCACGCCCGGAGCGCCTCGCCGCCCGAGCGTTTTGCGGTTTCCTAGGATCCGCGCTTCGCGTGTTGGTGGTCGTCGTCGGTCATGCGCATAAATCACTGCGCTGCAGTGGTTTATGTCATCGCTCCTGCGTCGGCGTCACCCGTCCACCTTGACGAAATCCCCTCTGCTTCCCTTGGCCAGCCGCGCCAGCGTCTCGTCCCCCTGATTCCCGATCTGCACCCCATGAAACACCACCCGGCTGCTGGGGAGAACCCGCTCGAGGAACGGGTTGACCCACTCCGCGCCTTCCTCGGTCTCGCCGTCGCACAGCACGATGACGGTGTCCGCTTCGAGCTTCGAGAGATCCACCTCGCCATTGCCGCCCACGTGCATCGCCGTCTCGACCCCGTCCCGGAGCCGCGTGCCTCCGTTTGGGACCTGGAACTTCAGCCACTCCTTCAGGTCCTTCAGGTTCGCCTTGTCGGCCTTCACCAGTTCTCCCTTCCAGACCTCCGGGATCGAGTGGAACAGCACGACGTCGAACTTCGCGGTCGGCCCGATCGCCTCCAGGAACGACGACAATTGCCGCTGCGCCTCGGCCCAGCGCTTCAAGGCGACCTCGCCGCGCCCGGTCGACTGGGATCCGAAGGCGTAGTTCATGCTCCCCGAGCGGTCGATGACGAACACGACGCGGTCGCTGGCCGGCCGGATGCCGAAGAAGCTTGCCTCGGTCGATTCCTGAGGTCCGCCGCCGGACTGGGGGGCCACGCCGCGGCCGCCCGCCCGCATGAGGGCCCACCACGCGCGCCACTCCTCCGGCTCGAGGCCGAACGCGCGCCCGGATCGGGCACGAAGCGCGCGCTGGATCTCGAAGCGCACGCGCAGGGACTGCGCACCGGCGGCGGCACGCGCCTTCCAGGCCGAGAGCGCCTCGATGAGCGCGGGCACGGCGACCTCGTTCGAAAGTGGCGTCTGCAGCACGACCGCGCGCGACGTGAGGCGCCAATCGGCCGAGACGAGGTCGTTGCGCACGAGGGCCGCGTACTGCGCGCTGACACGGCTCTTCTCGTCGAAATGCACCGTGGAAAAGTGCTTTTCCGCGAGGGTCGCCCCGACGGGATCGTGCTTCGCGCGCGGCGGGTCGAGCAGGCCGATGAAGTAGCCATGCACGGCGTCGTCGCTCCATCCGACGAGCGCACGCCGCGCCGCGCGGACCATGCGCGGGTCTTCCTCCTGCGCCGCGGAAAGCAAGGCGAGCTTCGCGGACGGGACGTTGTTCGTCTCGAGGAGGCGCGCGACCGCGAGCCGCCGAGGCAGAGGCTGTGAGGCCGGCAGAGCCAGCACTTCAGCGACCAGCCAACGCCCGAAGGCTCCCTCGAAGTGTGCCTGGATCGTGTCCAAGGCGGCATCGCGGAGTTCGCCCTCGGGCGTGGGGTTCTTCGGGTCGGTGCTCGCGTCCCCGAAGAGGCCCACGACGTCCAGCATCACCAGCGCGGCCTCCTTCGCGCGCGACTGGTCGATGCTCCACACGAGCCGCGTGTCGGCGAGCAGGCTCTTCGCGTTGGCGACGGTCTCGCCGACGAGCGGAACGCGGTGCTCGCGCAGCCGCGCCAGCAGTGCCTCGAGGTTCCTGATCGGGTCATCGCCGAACGCCGCACCCGGCGCTGCCAGCGCCAGTGCGAACCAGCAGGCGCAGAGGATTCGAACGAGCATGGGGCGAGCGCTGTACGGCCAGTGAGACTACCACTCGCGCCACTCCAACGTGACGTCGTGGCTGTCTTGTCGATCCGGCCGTGCGCCGCGAACAGTCTCAGCGCGCGCCGGCCTTCTCCGCCGCCTCGACCAGCCTGTCGATGCGCGCGTCGAACTTGGCTTCGTCCTCGCCGTGACCCTTGTAGTGGATCACGCCTTCGTGATCGATCACGTAGATCGTCGGCCAACCGCGCACGTTCCAGGCGCTGGCGATCGGGTCACCGGTGCCGCCGTTGTTCCAGAACGAGCGCCAGGTGATGTTCTCCTTCACGAGGACCTTCTTGATTTCCCCCCGATCCTTGTCGCTGTTCACACCGATGATGACGAAGGGACGATTGGCGAGGCGTTTCACGAGCGACCGCTCGTGCGGGTACATGGCCCGGCAAGGGCCTCACCAATGCCCCCAGAAATCGAGCATGACCACCTTGCCGCGGTAGTCGGACAGCTTGAAGGGCACGCCGGCGATGTCCTCGCCGACGATGTCGGGCGCGACCTTGCCGACCACGAGGTTCTTCAACTCGAAGAGCCCGGTCTTGGCCGCATCCCCGATCACCCCCTTGCGAGCGGCCGGCACGTCGGCGTAATCGCGCACCACGGTTTCGTAGATGTCGATCACGCGCTTCTCGAGGTTCGCCGGATCCACCTTCAGGAGGCGGTCGAACTCGGACTGGCCGACGTAGCCGATGAACTCGTCGCGCTCCTTGCCGGCCTCGAGTCCGCGTGCCTCCTGGCTCATCGACGCTTCGTTCTTGAGCTGTTCCGCCAGTCCCATGAGCGCGCGGCCGCGCACGGTCCTGTGCGGGCTCTCTTTCGCGAGTCGCTCCATCAGAGCGGTCGCCGCCGGCTCCCGCATGTACTGCAGGGCGTTGAGCGTCTCCAGCATTTCCTCGCGCTGGAAGTGGTGCTTTTCGATCAGCGCGACGTAGGACGCGGCACCTTGGCCGTCGCCACCCGCCGAGATGAGCCAATTCAATGCGTCGAGAGCTGTCTTGTCGGTGGGGTCTTCGTCGATCAGCGCTCGAGCGCGAGCCTGGAACGGCGCGGCATCGGGCTCCTTCGCCGTCTGCGCGAGGGTCTGCCGCTCCTCGTCCGTCTTCGCGTTGCGGAACAGATCGTAATAGGCATCCAGCGCGGCCCGGTGTTCCTCTTCCACTGCCCGCATGCGCTCCGCGCGCGAGTTCACGACCGCCGCCGCTCCATCCGGCGCGGCCGATCGCGCCGGCACGATGGGCATGGCTGGCATGCCCTCCGCCGGCCTGGCGGCGGGCGTGGGCGGCAGCGCGGGAGACGCCGGGAGCGCGGGCACCGCTCGCGACGTGGCCTCCGTGTTGCGCGCGGTCTCGTGACCGTGGTCGTTGGAACGGCACGCAGCCGGCACCAGAGCACCGAGCGCGACGAGCGCGAGCCAGCGGAAGGGGATGTGTCTCATGGAATCGTCCTTCAGGTGAGCGCAGGTATCGGGTCTACAGATTCAGTCTGCGACGCGTGCGGCGGGGCGTCTACCACACGGCGGGGCGGAGGGGAGGGGATCCCCGAACTCGAGCATTCCAGGGACCTCCACCCGCGCGAGGCCAGCTCGGCGTACGATTTTGGTGCCCCAGACGAATCGCGCGGGGAATGATCGACCCGTTTCCGGATGCTCTCTCGTCCATGAGACTCACTGCTTCGTTCGTCGCGCTGATCCTGTGCTCCACCACGGCTTTCTCACAGGAGCCGGCCGGGTACTACGCGACCGTCGATCCGACCAACGCGACGACGCTGCGCACGACGCTCAATGCGGTGATCGACGATCATCTCAAGATCCCCTACACCGCGACCTCGAACGACACTTGGGACGTGCTGGCTCTGGCGAGCGAGGATCCGGCCAATCCTTCCAACATCATCGAGGTCTACAAGAACGACAGCATTCCCAAGCAGACGGGCGGCAACACCTTCTACGACCGCGAGCACACGTGGCCCAACAGCTACGGTTTCCCGAACGACGGCGCGGACAACTATCCGTACACGGACTGCCACATGCTCTTCCTGTCACGCCAGGCCTACAACAGCGCGCGCGGCAATGCTCCCTACGCGAACTGCCCGAGTGGCTGCACCGAGATGGTCACCACGCTCACGAACGGCGCCGGCGGCGGCAGCGGCGTGTATCCAGGCAATTCGAACTGGACCAGCGGCGGCACCTCCGCGGACGTGTGGGAGACGTGGATCGGCAAGCGCGGCGACGTGGCGCGCGCGATCCTCTACGCCGACGTGCGCTACGAGGGCGGAGTGC
The DNA here is from genome assembly GCA_044228955.1 of Planctomycetota bacterium. Taxonomy (GTDB): domain Bacteria; phylum Planctomycetota; class UBA1135; order UBA1135; genus JAEUIA01. The sequence continues at coordinate 4,176 of JBGATY010000054.1, forward strand.
ACGGCGTGACGGGGCAACCCGAGCCGGACCTGCGCGTGACGGACACCGTGTCGCTGATCGCCAACTCGGCGACGGGCAGCAACCTGACCGTCGCCTACATGGGTTTGAAGACCGTGCTCGTCGCGTGGAGCAACCAGGATCCGCCCGACGCGTGGGAACGCCGCCGCAACGACGTGATCGCGAGCTTCCAGGGCAATCGCAACCCGTTCATCGACCATCCCGAGTGGGTGAACTGCCTGTTTTCGAGCGGTTGCCCGGTGGGTGTCGCGTTCTGCTACGGGGACGGTTCGGGGACCGCGTGTCCGTGCGGCAACGTCTCGCCGTACGGTCAGAACTCAGGCTGTCTCAACGGGCTCGGCGTGGGCGGCAAGCTCGTCGCGAGCGGCGTGGCCAGCGTCTCGAACGACCTGCTCGTGTTGCAGGGATCGAACATGACGAACTCCTTCGTGCTCTACTTCCAGGGAACGAGCGCGCAGAACGCGAACAACGGGACCGTGTTCGGGGACGGCAAGACGTGCGCCGGGGGATCGATCATCCGTCTTGGGATCGAACTCAACTCGGCGGGCGCTTCGCAGTACCCCGGCGCCGGACAACCGGCGGTCAGTGTTCAGGGCCTGGATGCGGCCGGAAACGTGCGTCATTACCAGGGCTGGTACCGCGACTCGGCCGCGTTCTGCTCGGCGTCGACCTTCAACCTGACCAACGGCTATCGAATCGTCTGGACTCCTTAGTCGCGGGCTCGAGCCGCGAGGCCGCTGACCGGAGTGTTGCGCCACACTCACCGGCCAGGTCGGGTGAGTGCCGCCCGGATGACGGCCGACAGCCAGGCCTCGTCGTTGCGCGCGAGCCATTTCCCCAGTGCGACCAGGCCCGCGCCGACGAGCCCCATGCCCGCGCAGAAGAGGACGCCCTTCCAGGCGTCGGGCCGATCCTTCACGGCTTGCCACGCGATGAGCAGTGCGAAGGCGGCGAGTGCGCCGAACCAACAGGACATGAAGACCTTGACCACGCCTTGCATGCCGAACGAACCGCGGAGCACGGTTCGTCCATCGGACTCCTCGAACGCCCCCGTGAACACGGGCTTGAACGAGTTGCGCACGTAGGGAATCACGCGCACCAGCCGGACGCGCTTCGCGTCGACCTTGCCCATGGCAGTCTGCTCGAGGAATGCCGCGAAGCTCGGTCTGCGGGTCGCAGCGGACAGGCGCTCGACCGACTCGGAGATCGAGAAGTCACTCTCGAAGGTCACCTGCGAGCGCGCAAAGAGCATGGACCGGGATCGCGCTACTTGTCGAAGACGTTGGTCTCGCTCGGGCTGATGCGCTCCTCGACCTTCTCGACGGTGAGGTCGAGCTTCGAGAAGTCGATAGTCGGTATGGCCTACTTGTCCTCGCGCGATTCGGCGCGGCCCGCTTCGATCTTCTGGGGCTTGGATTCGGATTTCGTCTTGTCGTTCTGTGCCATGAGGTGACCTTCAGTTCGTGGGGGCCGTAGGACGGTATTCGAGCACGCCGAGCCGTTGCAATTCACCCGCGAAACGCGTCAGGTTCTCGCGCGAGTGTCGATCCTCGAGCGGGAGCGTGTCGAGGAGTTCTCCGAGCGTGCCCGCGCGCTGCAGCGCGAACAGGGCGCGGGCGCCGTCCGGGCGCACCTCCGCGAACTCGGCCGTCCTGCCGCAGTAGACGAGCACGCGATCCCGGCGCACGAGCGAACCGAGTTCGCGCGCGGCCTGCTCCTCGGCGCTCTCGACGAAGCGCCCCGACAGGAAGTCGGGCCGAGCGGCGCGCGCCAGCGGATCGGCGAGCTTCGCGATCGTCTCGGCGTAGCTGAACGCGATCCGAAGCGTGCGCGTGTCCTCGCCCACGGCGAGCAGGCGCTCGTCCGACGCGGTACGCCGTTCGAGCCGCTTCCGGCAGCGCTCCGCGAACTCGTCGGGCGTCGTCTCGCGCGCGAGGTGCAGGAAGTAGTGACTCTTCTGCATGAAGAAGAAGATGTTGTCGCCGCCGAACAGCGGATAGTGCGCGCGCAGGCTCGACATCATGCGCTCGAACATCTCGGCCGCTTCGGCTTGCGTCATGCCCGACGCCGCTTCGTAGTCGTGATAGAGCTGCAGGTCGGCTTCTGGATCGGACAGGATCTGGATCCCGAACGTCTCGGGTTCGCGATACGTCTTCGCGACTTCGTCGATGTGGAAGGTCTGCAGCGAGACCTCGCGCACGACGTCCTTGTGTTCGATCAGGAAATCGACCGTGGCCTGCGCCTCGGCGCGCGTCTCGGTCGGGAAGCCGACCATCGCGTAGAACGTGACGCTGATCCCTGCCTTGGCGCAGTTCGTCGCGACCTCGACCGTCGATTTCAACGACTGCCCCTTCGCCATCATCTTCAAGAGCCGCGGCGTGGCCGTTTCGAAGCCGAACAGGAGCTTGCGGCAGCCCGATTCGAAGAGCTTGCGTGCGCCCTCGAGCGTGTACGCCTTGGGCTCGACGCGTGCGTCGCTCCACCAGCGGATCTGCGCCCGTCGAGCGATCAGTTCGTGCGGCAAATCGCGGATCATCCCGGGCGGCATGCAGTCGGTGATGAAATTGACGTTGCGCGTCCCGAGTTCGTCGCGCAGGCGCACGATGTGATCGGCGATCGTCCCCGCGCTGCGCGTGCGGTACCCCGGTCCGATGACGGTTGGCAGCGTGCAGAACGTGCACTCGCCGTAGTAGCAGCCCCGATTGATGTCGTAGGGGATCACGAGCTCGGGCGAGAAGTAGCGCGCGAGCGGCAAGCCCGAGAAGTCCGGCGGCGGTGCGTCGTCGAGCTTGATCGGATGGCCGAGCGGATTGACCACCGCCGTCGCGCTCCCGCTCGAACGATCGAACCACGTCAACGATCCGACGTCGGCGAGCGAGCGTCCGTCGCGCAGCCGTTCGCACAGCGCGAGCAGGGGATTCTCGCCCTCGTGGAAGATGATCGAATCGATGCACGCGTCCATCCCCGGCGCGGCCATCAACTTCGCGCCGATGTACGCCAAGAACCCGCCCCCGGCCGTCACGTGGCAATCCGGCAGCGCCTCCTTCACCATCCGCCCGAGCGTCAGCGCCGGAATCAACTGGCTGCCGTAGATGACGGACAGGCCCACCACTTTGGGATTGCGCGCGACGAGCCCGGGCAGGACCTGTTCGCGGAAGTGCTCGATGAACGGGTTCTGCTCCTCGTCGCGCGTCGCCGCGAGGACCTCGACCGAGCGGTCGTTCGCGTACCCCATCGTGAAATTGTGCGGCGTGAGCTCGGTCGGGTGGTGCGCGGCCGAAACGAGGCGCAGGGCGTGGTAGATCGTGCGCACGGCCGGGATGTAGCGCTCGACGTCGTAGAAGGCGCCGCCGCGCAGGACCGACTTGGCTCCGTCGATGCGCTCGATCAAGGCCTCCGCGGACACCTCCGCCTCGCTCGCGGCGCGGAACGCCGACATGTCGCGGAAGGCGAGTTCGCTCTGGGTTGAGAAGCGCGACAGGGGCAGGCGCCGGCGCACACGCTCACGCGCCCTTGTCAGGTACTCGCCCGACAGGAAGCGGTCGTACGCGTCGATGTTCGCGTCGACGAGCTCGACGTCGCCGAAACCGTGCTGCAAGAGCCACGCCTTCAGGCACGGGAGCGCCAGGTAGGGCTGCGTGAAGTGCCCTTGCGGCGGGAAGACGAGCGTGATCGGGAAGTTTCGATGTTGGATCATGTGTTGACGATCTGTGCTGCGTCGCGTGTGGCGACGAAATCCACGAGGCCCAGTTCCAGGAAACGGTCGAGAACTGCGCCGAATCCAGGCGCAGTACGTTCCCATTCGTCGCGCGTGCGTTCCGCTCCGAGCGTCTCCAGGACGCTCGCTACGTCGGGCGTGATCCTCGACGTGGAAACGGACGACATCGGCGAGTCGGAACGGCGCGGGACGATCGCGAGCCTGGTCTCGAGCGGTTCGCGGGCGACGACGAGGCCCTCGCGCAGACCCTCGGCGATCGCGGGCAGGTCGAAGCGCGCGCGCACGACCTCGGCGCGAGAGCGCACGCGTTCGTCCGTGACGACCAAAGCCCCGCGGCTCGCCGCGCGGACGAGAGCGTTCTCGTACATCAGCATGTCGCGGGCCGCGTCGGTTCCCGTTCGAGCGACGAAGCTCTCGAAGCTGCGTCCGCTCGCCTTCCAGGCGCGATGGAGCGCACTCACGCTCGCGTCGGGCTCGCGCAGCAGCGCGAACGTGCGCGGATAGCGCATCAAGATCTCGGGCAACTCGATCGCGAGCGCGTGCAGCCGGCGCATGCGTTCGTCGTCACCGGGCAGGAGCGCGAAGGTCGAGAACAGGTCCGGATGTCGAGCGATCAAGGCGCGCTCCGCCGCCGTCTCACCCGCGCCGATCGCCATGTCGGGCGGAATACCCTCGATCGGCCGCGAATCCGCCACGAATTCCTCGCCGAACGCGGAGCCGGGCTCGGGATTCACGAGGTGCAAGGAGACGTTGACGCCGGCGCGCAGACAGGCCTTCGCGCACAGGTCCAGGCTGGCTTCGAGCGCGGCATCGTCCTCGCCCGGCAGCCCGAGGATGAGCGAGAGGATCGGAGTGATGCCCGCGCGCGCGCAATCGTCCACGACGCGCAACATGTCGGTCCCGCGCCGCAACCCCTTGTTGCTCCGCTCGCGCACGCGCGCATCCGCCGACTCGACGCCGATCAGGACGCGATACCCGCCGGCGCGCCGCATGCGCTCGAGCAGATCGAAGTCGAGGTGATCGGCGCGCGCGCGCACTTCGAACGGCACCGGTGATCCGCGCGCGACCAAGGCGTCGCAGAACGCGACCGCCTGTCCGCGATTGGCGCCGAACAGGTCGTGGCACAAGTAGGCGCTCCGCGCGCCCGGCATCGCTCGCAGGGACAGGACTTCCAGGACGAGCCGCGTCGCCGGCAGCGTGCGCGAACGGCGCGACCAGTAGCGCCCGATCGTGCAGAACGAGCAGTCGTAGACGCAGCCGCGCCCCGAATCGATCGCGACGAGTCCGTCGGCGCCTCCGGTCACGCGCTTGTACTCCGCGATCGAAGGCAGCAGATGCCAGGCGTAATCGGGGGCCCGTCTTGCGCTCCCACGCGAGGACGAGATCGCGGACCGTGGCCTCGCCTTCGCCGCGCACGACCACGTCGATCTGCGGAAAGCGCTCGATCAAGCGCTCGTCGATGCCCGACGTTCCCGGGCCGCCGAGCCACGTGGTCGTCGCGGGTCGAGCGCGCTCGTGGCACTCGAGGATCGAGAGTGCGATCGGCAGCGTCGCACCCATGACGGACAAGCCGACCACGTCGAACTCGCCGCGCGAGAGGATCCGCTCGCACGCGGCACTCGCCAGCCGCTCGTCGTGCGCGAGATGTCCGGCGGCGAGTTCGTGAGCGAGATCGAGCAACTCCACGTCGACGCCCAGTCGCTCCAACTCGCCGCCGAGCCGCAGCAATCCCGGCGGGGGCATCGAATACCCGAAGGTGTCACGATGCGGCGCAGCGACGAGGAGGACGCGCATGACGCAATCTCACCGGTCGAGACGGAGGAATTCCAGTCCGAGATAGCGCGTGTCTTTACGTGGCGCGCGGTGCAAAGGGCTCGTCCGGACGCTAACGTTCTGCCACTTCGTCGACCTGGCAGTGCGACACAAAATCATGAGAACCCCTCTACCCCGTTCGTGCGTGCTCAGCGCGCCGTCCCCGCTCCTGTCGACCGTGCTGGCGCTCGTCGTCGCTTCGCTGGCGGCCTGTTCCTCCAAGGGCAGCAGCGATTCCAGCGCGTTCGTCGTGCGCGCCACGCAGTGGTCCGTGGGCGGCAACTCCAAGGTCGCCATAGCGGGCAACAACATCGCCTGGATCGCCGACGAAGCCACGACCGGCGCCGGGGGGACCGACCTGAACGGGGACGGCGTCGCGAACGACGGCACCGTGGTGTACGTCGATGCCGGAACGCGCACGCAGATCAACGTGGGCGTCGCCGCGCAGGACCTCCTGTGGATCGGGAGCGAACTGTACCTCGTCGTCTCCGAGTCGACCGACGGCAAGGACTGGAACCTCGACACGGTCCAGGACGACACCGTCCTCGTACACTGGTCGCGCGCGATGCCGTCAGCGGTGTTCGTCGACGAACTCGACGCGCTGAGCACGAAGAAGGTCGTGAGCTTCGGCACGAGGCTCGTCTACGCGACTGCCGACGCGGTGAGCGGCGCAAACGCCTGTTCGCTGCGCACGATCGACGCCGCGGCGCCGCTCGTGCCGGTCGTCGTGACGACCACCGACACGGCCGGAGCGCTGCATCCCTCGATCTTCGCCCAGGAGGAAGGGCTCGTGTTCGTCGCGCTGAACGAGGCGATCGAGGCGCGGGTCTTGAATGGCGACGCGGACTCGAGTGACAACTTCGTGCTCGGGCTCCTGGACCTGCGCACCGCCGCGGCGCCCCTGCGCAGCGTGGGACTCGCGTTGCCGGGGACCAGTGCGCCCATCCGCGCGAAGTTCGTCACCGGTGCCGATTGGCAGGTGGGCTTCCTCGTCAGCGAGAGCGCTCAGGGCAACACGAACCTCGACGACCCCGCGCTGTTCGCGCCCGCGTGGCAAGCGCCGCAGTGCATCGGCTTCTCGGACACGGACACGAACGACACGATCCTGCACTACCTGCGCTTCGCCGCGTGGGTGGCGAACGCGGTCACCGATCCGCCGCGCAACACAGGTCTCGTCGGCGTCGACCGCATCGCGATCGCGAACGGCTTCATCGCCACGATTTCGCCCGAGAATTCCGCCACCGGAACGCTGGGCGAGGGCACGTGCGATCTGAACACGGACGGCGACAAGAACGACCGCGTCATGCGCTGGACGCAGATCGTTTCCGGAACGGGCGCGATCCTGCCGCTCAACTCGGGCGCGAACATCCACGCGCTGGACGACACCGCGGGCGGGACGCGCGGCCTGGCGGAATTGCAGGAGCGCTTCGTCGTCGTCGTGGACGAGCAGACCGACAACCTGGACATCAACGGCGACACATTGAAGACGTTCGACCTCGTCGGTTGGCTCTTGCCGAGCAACACGGCGACGCCGGTCCAGTTCCTGCACAGCGGAAGCTACGTCGGCGCGGCGTACGTCGGCGAGACCCGCGATCGTCAGCGCCTGACGCTCGCGCTCCAGGAGATCGTCGGAGGCGTCTCGCTCAACCCGGGCACGACGGGCAGTCCGGGCGACAACGACCTTCTCGACAGCATTCCGACGTTCCCGGTGTTCAACGCTTCGAGCGTCCTGACGTTCCCGGGCATCAAGATCGCGCTCGACGTGTCGCAGCCCTCGATCGTCAATCCCGGCATGGTCGTCACGCGCGGACTCGGCTACTACCGCACCGCGGAGGCCTTCGACAACCGCGACTGGAGCAATGACGGCGACAAGACCGATCGAGTCGTGTTCCGCAGCTCGTTCACGCAGGGCACGACGAACATCAGCGGCATTTCGAACACGATCAACCGCCCGGTGATCGAACTCGAACCCGAGACCGGGGCGCCGTCGTGCGCCGCGTTCCTGACCGAGGAAGCGCTGCAGGGCTCGACCGGCACGGACATCAACGGCGACGGCGACCGCACCGACATCGTGTTGCAGTTCTTCGTCTTCTAGTCCGGCGCCGTACGACGGGCTTTCGATCAACGCACGGGCGGAGGCGATTCCATTCCGAAAAGGAACGTCTCCGCCAGTTCCTCGGAGAGTTCGCCGCGCGCGCGCGGCGAGGCCCAGCGCGAGAGCACGTCGAGACGCTGCGACATGGCCTTTTTCTGGGCCTCCTTGCCGTTGGCGTCGACGCTGCGGATCGCGCGCAAACCGCGCGGGTGCAGCGACAGGCGAATGCGATCGACGGCCGCCTCTTGAAAGCGCGCCAGGAAACCCTTCGACAGGGTGACCTGCGACATCGGATGGATGCGCGCCATCCCATTGCGCCAGCGCTCGCGCTCGGACACGAGGAGCACGTGGTTGAAGATGATCTTGTTCGTGCGCATCGACAGCGCCTTCTTCGGCACCGTGCGATTGACGAGGTCGTCGAGCTCGGTGAGCGCGTCCTGGTTCTTGAGGGTGGTCACGCGCTGCCACCGCGAAGGCGGCACGAAACGATCGGCGTTCATCTCCCAGTAGAGGTGTCCGAGCCCCTTCGTCCGCGCGTACCGGGCCAGGTGGTAGGGCACGAAGTGGTTGTGCGCGATCGTGTCCGCCGCGAGGTGCGACAGGTACCCGGCGACGAACGCCTCCTGCCGCCTGGACGTCGCCAACTCCCGCATCTCGTCGACGATCTCCCAGCGGTGGCAATGGCTGTAGGCGCCGCCGTACGCCTTGAAATTGATGATGTCGGCCGCGATGTTGCCGTAGTCGTACGCGGCGCGCTCCTCGTCGATGAGCTTCGCGACGTCGCGCGGCAGGAGCTCATTGCGCCGCCTCCACACCCGCTCGCTGAATTCGAGGTGGTGGCCGGGGCCCCAGGTCGCGAGAGCGACGGCGGTCATCAAGATCAACGCGAGGATCATGGCGGGCAGGAGAATAGCAAGCGCTGCTTGCTCCAGTGGGCTGGACCAGCTGTTACCGTCCTCTAGTCCGTATCGGCGACGATCCGAGACCGGCTGCAGACGAAACTTCGTCCCGCGCCCGTCCCGATGGGTGTCGCATCCTCGGGCACACTTCCGTGATCGGCTACTTCCGACGACCGATCGATCGCGGCCAAAGCCGCGACCGGATGCGTGTTCTCCACGAGCGCGGTGAGGCGAACCGTCCGTGGGAAGCGCTTCCCTCCGCACCGCCCACGCGACCCTGCTTCCTGCGCTTCGCGAGCCTCGAGGTCCACGAGGATTCGCGGCGCCGATCGGGGATCTTCCAGACGGTCTTTCGCGTGCTCGACGATCCAGACGTCGACGCGCACCTCTTCGAGGCGACCCGCAGGTCGCCGTCGTGCGGTGGTCCGACGCGGACCTCGAGTGATTCACTCGCGCACGATGCGCACGCACCGCACCCGGTACGATGAAGGGCATGGAGAGCACCTCGGTCGCGGAAATCGGAGGGCGTCTGGCGCGGCACGCGCCCCGGTTGCGTCTCCTGGTCGCGCACCTCGCCGGCCGCGCGGTGCGGCGCAGTCTCGACGTCGACGATCTGGTGCAGGAAGTCCTCGTGCGCGCGCTCGGCGTGCCGGCCTCGATTCCGCCGGCCGAACCGGTCGAAGGCGACGCGCTCGAGCCCGCGCTGTGGCGCTACCTGGCCCGACTCGCCCGCCACACGGTCATCGACTGCGCACGTGCACTGCGGGCCGCGAAACGTGCTGGTGGCGCGAGCGCCGAGCATTTCGCGAGCAGTTCCGGCCACGGACCACGCGCCAGCCGGATCGTCCTCGACGCGACCGGCCCAGCCACGGCCGCGCTGAAGCGCGAGACGACGCGCGACCTGGTCCGGTCCTTCGAGCGGCTCGCGCCGGAGCACCGTCGCGTCCTCGGGTTCCGTCAGTTCGAAGGCCTGTCGGCCGCCGAAACCGCGCGCCGCATGATGCGCTCGGAAGCCGCCGTGCATTCGCTGTATCGCCGCGCTCTGGACGCCTGGGCGCAGGAACTGGGCGAGGATCCCGCGCTCTGACGGTGGGTCGGGGACCGCCACTCGCCGCCGGAACCCGGTTTTTCGTACTTTGCGCGACGAATCGTCGCCCGGACTGCGCCTGGATCCTCCATGAACTCGAACGACAACGAAGACGTGCTGGACCGGATCGTGGCCGAATACTCCGACCGACTCGCGCGCGGGGGCGAGCCCAAGACGGACGATCTGCTCGAGAGGGTCGCCACCGAGCACAGGCCGGCGCTCGAACGGTGCTTGCGCATGGTCAGCGCCGGGCTCGCGTCGGCGCCGCGCAATGCACGAGCGCTGGTGCCCGGCGCAGTGCTCGGTAATTACAGGCTGGTGCGCGAAATCGGGCGCGGGGGCATGTCGTTCGTCTACCTCGCGACGCAGCTCGACCTGAAACGGCCCGTCGCGCTCAAGGTGCTGCGTCCCGGGCTCGCGGTCGAGCGCCAGCACGTCGAGCGCTTCGAGCGCGAGGCGCGCTCGATCGCACGGCTGCAGCATCCGCACATCGTGCAGGTGCACGCCGTGGGGGAGACGGACGGCTGGCACTGGATCGCGATGGAATACGTCGAAGGGCTCAGCCTGGCGCAGGTGTACGCCCAACTCCTCGTGACCGAGCCCGATCCGCTCCGGCGGACCGCGCAGTCGCTCGCGCAGGCCGCGGGCCTCACGCGGGGCGGGGACGAATCGCGCTCCTACGCTGCCGCGTTGTGCGCGCTCCTCGCCCCGGTCGCGCGCGCGATCGGTCTCGCGCACGAGATCGGGCTGGTGCACCGCGACGTCAAGCCGTCGAACATCCTCGTGAGCAAGGACGGGCGCGCGCTCATCGCCGACTTCGGTCTCGCCAAGGGCGAAGGTGATCCGGGGCTGTCGCTCACGGGCGAGCCGATCGGCACGCCGTATTACATGTCGCCCGAGCAGGCGACGATCAGCGCGCACAAGGTCGACCTGCGCACGGACGTGTACAGCCTGGGCGTGACCCTGTACGAGGGGCTCGCCGGCCGCCGTCCGTTCGAGGGTACGTCCGTTTTCGCCGTGATGGACGCGATCCGCACGCAGACTCCGGCTCCGATCCAGCGCTACCTCGAGAAGGACTCCGGCGAAGTCGAGGCGATCATCGACGTGGCGATGGCCGTGCGTCCCGAGGAACGCTTCGTGGACGCGTTCGAGATGGCGCGTGATCTCGAGTCCTTCGCCACCGGCCGTCCGACGCGAGCGGCAGCGACCCGCGGAGGCGAATGGCAGCGCTTCCGTCGCGCATGGCGCAACGGCCGTCAGGGCGCCTTCGTCGACTACCGCACGCGCGGCGAGTTCCTCGGTCTCCCGTGGGCCAACATCCAGTTCGGCCACCAGGTGGCCGGTCGGCCGCAGAAGTTCGCGCAAGGCTGGTTCGCACTGGGCGGCAGGGCGCGGGGAGTGGTCGCCCTCGGAGGACTCGCACAAGGCGTGTTCGCGTTCGGCGGCATGGCGATCGGACTCTTCTCCATCGGCGGCATGGCGATCGGAGTCTTGGCGGCCTGGGGCGGACTCGCGCTCGGGACGCTGAGCTTCGGCGGGGTCACGGCCGGCTATGGCGCAATGGGCGGATTCGCGGCCGGTCAGTACGCCGTGGGCGGCGTGGCCTACGGTGCGCACGTCTACTCGGGGAAGGAGCGCGACCCCGCCGCGCGCGAGTTCTTCGAAGGCTTTCCCGCCTGGTCGATCGGCAGCCTGTCGAAGCTGCCCGAGTGAGCCGGCGATCGTTCACGCTCGAGTCGGATGCGCGTCGAACCGCGTGGATCCGGACTCGGCCGCGAGCGTTTCGATCTCGCGCAACATCGCTCGCGCGTCGATCCGATCCGGCGCGGCGGCGTGTAGCACGCGCGAGGGTCCGCTGCCCTGCGGAAACGTGCGCAACGGCTGGCCGGGGGCGAAGATGCCCAAGACCGGAACGCCGAACGCATTGGCGACGTGCAGCGGACCGGAGTCGTGACCGACGAAGCGGCGGGCGCAAGACACGAGCGCCGCGGTCTCGAGCAGCGTGCCCTGCGTGAACTCGTCGGCGAAACGGCTCCGCGGCGACGCTTCCGCGAGGCTCCGCACCTCGGCGAGTTCGCTCCGGCTGCCGATCCAGACGACCGTTTCGCCTCGCGATTCGAGCGCGCGCGCGACCTCGATCCACTCCTCGAGCCTCACGCAACGACGACGATCGCTCGCGAACGCGTGCAGGGCCGTGAACGCGCATCCGACGGCGGATCCGATACGCTCGCGCAGGCCGGCGATGCGCTTCGAGTCGAGCGCATAGCGGAGGGGCGGATGGGGCACGCCGAGAGCGTCGAGCAGGTGCGCGTGATCGACGAGCACCGGCAGTGACGAATCGGCGGCCGGGAGGGTGTGCGTCAGGAAGCGACGATTGCGATGGCGTTCCTGACCGATGCGCACGCGCGCCCCGGTGAAACGCACGGCCGCGGCGGCGCGCCACTGCGGCGACGTGATCACGGCGAGGTCGAAGCGCTGTTGGCGCAGGGCGCGCACCGCCTTGGTGAAGCGCACGAAGCTGCCTTTCGCCCGACCCGGCGCCCGATCCCAGAACGGATCGCAGGCGACGATCTCGTCCACGTCGGGCACGAGGGACGCGACGTCGGCCGCGTACTCCTTGCACCACAGCGTGATGCGCGCCCCGCGGAAGTGGGCTTTCAACGGCGGCGCGAGGCTCGCGGTGAACACGAGATCGCCGAGATTGTCGAGACAAACGAGCAGGATGCGCTCGACCGAATCCGCGGGCATGTCGACCCGGCTCACGAGGTCCTCGTTGGCTCGGCAGGAGCCTCGATCTGGACGATGCGCGCGGGCGTCGTGCCGTCGCGGACCACCTCGTCCACCGCCGCGAGCACGCTGTCCACGGGAATCGAGTCGATCGGCGCGCGGGCAGCTGTGGTGAGACAGCGCGCGCCCGGACGCGGATCGAACCACTCGTCGATGCGAGCGCGTGCGGCGCCGTCCCAGTTGCCGAACAAGAGCACGACGGGAACGCCGGCGAGTTGAGCGACGTGGCTCGGACCGCAGTCGTTCGCGACGACGACGCGCGCCTCGAGCACCGCGCGCGCGATGTCGCGGAGCGAGCCGTCGACGAGTCGTGCCGTGCGCGCGCCGAGTCCGGCGCGCTCGAAGAGCTCGACGTAGCGCATTTCGCCGCGTCCCAGGACGAGCGTGAAACGAGCGCTCTCGTCCCGCTCGGCGAGACGGCGGGCCAGCTCGACGAAGCGGCTCTCGCCCCACAGCTTGCGTTCCTCGCTGCCGCAGGGCATCAGCACGATCGATCCCGCGTCACTCGGTCGCGCGCCGCCCGCGGCGAGGCGCGTGATCGCGTCGCGGAAGCTCGGCACGGGCACTTCGCCGGCGAGCAGGTCGACGTAGTTGCGCGCCCGGTAGATCCCCGTGTCGCGTCGCAGCGTGCGCGAGAAGACGACCTTCGAAAGCGCCGTCGTGTAGCCGAGCGTGCGCCGAGCTCCGGCGGTCGAGATCAGGGCGGTCAAGCCGTACGACTGCGGCCGCAGGAGCACGATGCGATCGAACCTGTGCTCGCGCAGGCTGCTCCACAGTGCCCCGCCGGCGCCGGAGTAGACCTGTGTCTCGTCAGCGAGATGCAGGCTCTCGAAGATCCGGCCGCGCTCGAACGGCGCGTACGTGACGATCGGTTCGCTGCCCGCCGCTCGCAGCGCGTCGAACAGCGGGACATGCACGACCATCGCGCCGAAGAAGTCGCGATTCTGCAGGAAAACCGCCGTTCCTCCGTGTCTGCCCGTCATCTCCGACGCACATTACACGAGGCGTCTTGGCGATGCGAAAGGGACCCGCGATCCGCTCAGAAGATCTCGAGCAGGCCCGTGCCGTCGCCGGCAATGAGCGTGGCCGTCGCGGCGCGATAGTGGAAGTTCTCCGCGATCACCGCGTTCCAGGGCACGCGGTCGCGATCGCACACCCTTCCGAGCGCGGCTGCGGCGAACCCTCGCGCGGTGGCGGTCGCGTCGCGGTCGGAGAGCAGGGCGAGCAGCGGGTCGATCGCGCGCCGATCCCCGATCCAGCCGATCACCGCGGCAGCCGCGCCCTGCGACGCGAGGCTCGTCGCCTTCGACAGCGTATCCACGAGCGTCGGAACGAGGGAACGATCCTCGAGCAGGGCCAGGCCGATCGCCACGTTGCGCAAGAGTTCGGGGCGGAAGCGCGCGTCCGCGAGGAGGGCACGCAGCGGCGTCGTCGCGTGCGCATCGCCGAGCAGTCCCAGCGCGACGGCCACGTGCCCCTGCACGCGCGGATCCGACGAGTGCTCGAGCTTCGCGAGCAGGACGGGCACGGCGTCCGCGCTGCCGGCGAGCCCGCAGCCGATCGCGAGCGCGCCGACCTCGTCGGGAGATCCGCTGTCCTTCAAGGCCGCGAGCAGGCTCGCGCGCACGGAAAGCGAATTCGCCTCGCCGTCCTGGTTGCGTTCGTGCTCGAGGAGGCCGAGGGCGAGGGCGGCCCAGGCGCGTTCGTGCGCCTTGCCTTCGCAGAGGCGCTGCGCCAGGAAGCCGCGCGTCTCCGCCACGGAACCGGGCGAGTTGCCGAGGGTGGAGCGTTGCGCGAGCGCGATCAGGGCGAACGAGCGTGCCTGACGCTCTCCGCCGAGCGCGATGCGTTGCAACGTCGCGTGCACGCGCTTGTCCAACTCGTTTCCGCCGGCGCCGCCCAGGCGACCGAGTGCGAGCGTGCAGCCCTGAACGACCTCGTCGGGTTCTTGCGCGCCGGGAGCCACCGCCGCGAGCAGGACGCCGGTGATCTCCGCGCACGCCGCCTCGCTCGCGCCCTGGGCGAGCCGGGCGAGGCTCGCGGGAATCTGCGCGCGCACGAAGCGATCGCCGTGGTCGTCGACGAAGCGCGCCAGCAGCGTCTCGATCTCCGTTTCGCGCGAAGCCGTCGCGACCGTCGACACCTTGCGTGCGGCGGCGACCGTCGCGGGCGCGTCGAGTCCCTGGCCCAGTGCCTCCGTCCAAGCGAGGGGAGCGAGTCCGAGCCCGAGCACGCAAGCCACGTGCACGTCCGGCGCAGCGCCGGCGTCCTCGCGCAGCGTCTGCGCCAGGTGGTGGACGATGAAGCGACGCACATCCTCGTTGTGCGAACGCGCGGCGAGGATGCCGAGCGCGAATCCGGCGAACGCGCGCGTGCGGGCCGACACGGCGCGGCCGCCGACCTGCCGGCGCGCGCTCTCGTCGTCACCGAGCAGCGCGGCGAGCTCCGGCGCCGCGGACTCGTCGCCCACGAGACCGCGCGCGAGCACGGACGTCTCCGCGATCTCCTGATTCGGATCGTTCACGAACGCCGCGAAAGCGCGTGAGAACTCCGACGCACGCGCCTCGATCGGACCGTCGGCCAGGCGCGCGAGCGCGACCGTTGCCGACGTGACGACGTCCTGTTGACGCTCCTTCTCGAGCAGCGCGAGCAACCTCGGCACGACGAGTTCGGACACGGCATTCCCGCCGGAGGTTCCCCGTCCGGCTCCCAGCCACGCGGAGTCGTCTCCCGTCGACACGTCCAAGGCCGCGATGTGGGACTTGAGGTCGATGTAGCGGTCCTGGTTGAGTTGCCACCACACCTCCCACGTCGTGGGGTCGGGCGCAGTCGCCGCGAGCGCGCCCGTGGCGGCACCGAGGGGGGACACGCCGCTTGCCGGCGTCCCCGTCGCTGGCCCCGTGACCGACGGAGTCCGAGCGGGACGGGGCGGGGTCTGCGGACCGCCGGTCTTCGGGGTCTCCGGCGCCGGGCGCGTCGCGGGCCGGGGCGCCATCGGGTGCGGAGGCGACGCGGGACCGAGCGGGAGCGAGGGCGTCGTGGGAATGGGCTCTGGTTGCGGCACGTGCGGGGCCGGGCCGGGCGCGGGAGCGTCGCTCGGCGGCACGCTCGGGATCGGGCCTCCGTGCGCTCGACACTCGGCTGCGAGAAGGTGAACGGACAGGGCGAGCGTGATCAGCGATTTCGAGTTCATGTCCTTCTTCCCAAAGCAGAGGTGGTTTCCTTGTAGCCGTGCCGACCCTCGGCGTCACCCACATGGGCACGCGCCAAGCGAGCGGAAGGCGAGCCCGGCCCGTGCACAAGCGCACACGCTCATCCTCTGCGGGCCCGACTCCCTGTTCCGGCAGCGCCTGGCCACCTTCCAGGTTCGCAGTACACATCGCGTGCCGCGGATCCCGCCCCCGCGTACAGTGCGTCCTGCGCCGCATGGTCCACGCCGAGCCTCTGACCCTGGCCCACGTCGACGCCGAGATGGGTTTCTCGGGCGGGGAGGTGCAGGTGTTCCTGCTCCTCGAGGGCCTGCGGGCCCATGGCCATCGCTGCGTGCTCGTGGCGCCACCCGCCAGTCGGGCGGAGGCCGAGGCGCGGCAGCGCGGGTTCGAGACGCGCGCCGTGCGCATGCGCGGCGATCTCGACATGGCGAGCGTCGTCGAATTGACCGGTGTCCTGCGCGCGCTGCAGCCCGACGTCGTGCACCTGCACACCGGCCGCGCCACGTGGCTCGGCGGGCTCGCGGCGAAAGCGGCGAAGCGGCCGGCGATCACGACTCGGCGCATGGATCGGCGGGTCGCGCGCGGCTGGAGGACGAGGCTCGTCTACGGTCGGTTGACGCGCAAGGTGGCCGCGATTTCGCCCGCCGTCG
>JBGATY010000055.1:0-20240 GCA_044228955.1 Planctomycetota bacterium
GTCGTGAACGGCGAGACGATCGACGTCTTCAAGCAGGCCGGATCGGTCGAGCGGTTCCTCGAGAGCCCGACGTTCCACCAGCTGATCCAGCGCGGCGCCGCGCTGTACGAGAAGAACCGCGCCGGCGCGTCGCCGATCGGCCTGGCGATGACCGGCCACACGCGCCTCGTCACGAACGGCTTCCAGTCGAACGAAGACAACAACCAGCCGGTGATCGCCGCCGGCACGGTCGGCATCCACAACGGCATCATCGTGAACGACGCCGAGCTGTGGTCACGCTTCCCGTCCCTGCACAAGAAGAGCGACGTCGACACCGAAGTCCTCGTCAACATCCTGCGCAAGCACTTCGACGACAAGGGCGACATCGCCTGGGCGACGCAACAGGCCTACCGCGAGATCAAGGGCGCGGCCTCGATCGCCTTCGTGTTCGACAAGCTCGACGACCTGCTGCTGGCGACCAACACCGGGTCGCTGCACTACGTCGTCAGCGAACGCAACTCGTTCTTCGCGTTCGCCTCCGAGCGTTTCATCCTCGCGAGCCTGGTCGACCAGCTCGACCTCGAACGCGTCGTGGGACCGCTGAAGATCGAACAACTGCCGGCATTCCGCGCGATGCTCGTATCCCTGCGCGATCTGTCGCGCCAGGAGTTCGCCTGCGTCCCGAAGGGATCCGAAAAGGACGAGCGCGTGGTCGTCCACGAGCGCCCGAACCCCGCACCCATCGTGCTGCACTCGAAGTCGCCGCGCGACTTGAAACGCTGCACGAAGTGCCTGCTCCCCGAGACCTACCCGTTCATGAAGTTCGACGCGTCCGGCGTGTGCAGCTATTGCCGCCGCTGGAAGCGCATCCAACCCAAGGGCCGGCGCGCGCTCGAGGAGTTCGTCGAGCCGTACCGCAGCAAGTCCGGCAAGCCCGACGTGATCGTGGCGTTCTCGGGCGGGCGCGATTCCTCCTACGGCCTGCACTACGTCAAGACCGAGCTGAAGATGAACCCGGTCGCGTTCACGTACGACTGGGGCATGGTCACCGACCTCGCGCGACGCAACCAGGCGCGCATCTGCGGCAAGCTCGGCGTCGAGCACATCCTGCGCTCGGCCAACATCCAGGCGAAACGGCGCTACATCCGCAAGAACGTCGAAGCGTGGCTCAAACGGCCCGAGCTCGGCATGGTCACGCTGTTCACTGCCGGCGACAAGGAGTTCTACAGCCACGCGCGCCAACTGCGCAAAGAGACCGGGATCAAGCTCGTCATCTTCTCGACCGGCAACATGATCGAGGACACGCCCTACAAGACGGGCCTGTGCGGCATCGACGAGGACGATCACGGCATGACCTTGACGGGCTTGTCGTTCCGAAACGAGATCGCGTTGCTCTCGTACTACGCGTGGAACTACCTGAAGAACCCGCGCTACATCAACGAGAGCATCTGGGACACGATGTACGCGTTCTGGTGCACGTTCGTCGTCAAGGACGACTTCCTCTACCTGTTCCACTACCTGCCCTGGGTCGAGGAAGAAATCGTCGGCACGATCCGCCGCGAGTACGACTGGGAAGTCGCGACGGACACGAAGAGCACGTGGCGCATCGGCGACGGCTCGGCTGCCTTTTACAATTACATCTACTCGACGATCTGCGGCTGGTCCGAGGACGAGGTGATGATCTCAAACCGCATTCGCGAGGGGCACATCACCCGCGAGGAGGGCCAGAAACTGGCCGAGGAATTCAACAAACCGCGCTTCCCTTCGATTCGCGAGTACGCGCAGCTCGTCGGGTTCAATTGTGAGGAGGCACTGACGATCATCAACGGGATTCCAAAGCTCTATTAGCCTCCGCTCCGGCCCAACGACGGTATCGTGGAGGGCATGCGCACCCTCATCCTGCTTGCTTGCCTTTCCGCGCCCGCCACGGCGCAATCGTTCAACATCGACGTCGGCCAGAACCTGATCATCTATCCGGTTCCCGCATCGAGCTACGCCGGCGCGGCCAGTCAGCCCGGTGTTTGGAATGCCTCGATCTCTCCTTACAGCACGGCGCTCGTGAACCTGTCCGGCGCGGCGACGGGAGTCACGACGAGCAGCAATCAGTCGAGCTCGTACAGCTACTTCCCGAGCACGCTCACCGGTGACGACTACAACCTGATGGTCGACATCCAAAACCTGCCCACGCTCGGCGGACCGTGGACCTGGACGTTCAACGGTCTCCAGAACGGCAACTACGTCGTGTACACGTACGCGTGGGCCCCTGAGAACAACGGCCACATCACGCGCGTCACGGTGCCCGGCTCGACGGATCCGGCGCAGAACGTCGGAGGAGCCTGGTCCGGTGGCGCGTACGTCTTGGGCGTGACCCACGCAGTGCACAATCTCTCCGTGACGACGAGCAGCTTCACGGTCCAAGTCGAAGGCGTGGGCGCGAGCGGCGGCGTGAACGCCTTTCAGCTCGTATTCACCGGCGGTCCCAGCGCGGGCACGCCGTTTTGTTTCGGCGACGGGACCGGCCTCGCCTGCCCTTGCGCCAACAGCGGCAGCGCTGGGAATGGCTGCGCGAATTCAGCTTCGGCAACCGGCGGCAACCTGTCGAGCACGGGTAGTGCCAGCATCGGGACCGACACGCTCGTCCTGACGAGTATCAACGTGCCCACGGGTCCGGGCCTCTTCTTCCAAGGCACCACGCAGTTCGGCGGTGGCAACGGCATCGCCTTCGGCGACGGACTCTTGTGCGCCGGCGGATCGATCATCCGACTCGGTGTCGTGTTTGCGTCGGGCGGTTCGGCCGCGTATCCGGGCGGAACGACGCCCGGGCCGATCAGCATCGGCGGCCTGAATGCCGCCGGCAACGTGCGCACGTACCAGGAGTGGTACCGCGATGGCGACACCGGCTTCTGCACGGCCTCGACGTTCAACCTGACGAACGGCGTGCAGGTGACGTGGCAGCCCTGACATGGATGGACCTGTCAACTCCCGTTGACAGGTTTTCCCGCAGCTAGTTGATTCGAGGCCGAGTTCGGAGTTCTTCCGAGTCCGGCCTCGAGTGCTTTTCACTTGGTCCAGACGATGCGATTCGTGATGCCGCTCTGCAGATGCAAGGGGATGCGGGCGATCTCGGATCGTGCGGAGGAAACGACCGCGAAGGCCGCGCTCGGATCGACGAGCAACTCCGGTGGGAGATCAGTCTGGAGACTCACATGTTCAAAGGGCCAGTCGACGAGGCTCTCGTCCACTCCGGGCTTTGGAAACACCCAGCACGAGAGGGCGTTTCCATGCGCATCGGCGAAGGAAAGCCGGTCTCCTTCGATGTCGAGCCGGCGTCGTTCGAACAGGACACGCTCGCGCACGGGCAATCGCAGTACCGCCTCGTCCAGCGCATTGACGATCAGCGCCGTGGAGTGGAGGCGCGAAGCTCCAGCCGGAACGCGGTCGATTTCGACCGTCGTCAGGCGCCGGGACAGTCCCGCGATCTCGAAACGGCCGGCCGCATCCGTCTCTGCCGTTCGGACGTAGCGGACACAGCCGCCTTCCACCGGCTGGTGGAACACCACTCGAATTCCGGCCTGCGTTTCGCAAGTGCCGGTCTCGACCCGGCCGCGCAAGAGCGGGATCACGAGATCGGCGGGCACGCGCATGGTCACATCGGCTCGACCAGTCTCCACTCCTTCGGCCGTGAAGGCGGCCCAACCGTCGGGTGACGACGCGATCAGGTCATGGGATCCCGGCTCGAGGTACTGCAGATGGAAGGAGCCATCCGGCCCTGTCCGTGCGGCAGGGTGATCCTTCCTCGTCAGGACGACATCGGATCCGCCTTGCGCGATTGGCTTCGACGTCACGAACCAGTTCGGAACGGGAGCTCCTGACGCGTCGACGACCACGCCGCGAATCGAGGATTCGGCCGAGGGCAGGACGATGCGTAGAGGACGGCTCGTGTCGCGCGCGTGCCAACGCTCGTCGAAGTTCCAGCAGACGCTGGTGCCGAACTCGTCGCGAACATGCAGCCAGGAATGCGGAAGTACCAGGAGCCCGCCGGGCGAGAGCTCGAATGCGCCGGACGCGTCCGTCACGGTCGAATGTGAGCCGGCATAGCCCCATGCGACCTCCAGGCCTGCTCTGGGCTCGCCGAATTCGTCGACGACGACGCCAGCGACGCGTTGCGGCATGCAGACAATGCGCACCTCTGACGCGACGTCGGGTGGAACGAGGATGCTAGCGACGACATGATCCTCGTCGACCACTTCCAACGTCGCTCCCGAAACGAGCAGGACCGGAAGCGCGAACGATCCGTCCGCTGCCGTCTCGACCCAGCGCTCCGGACAAAAGCGCCGATTCTGTGGAGGCACGGCAGTCAGGCGTTCGAGGAAATCGGCGGGCAAGCGCTCGCGCACGAACACTCCGCGCAACTCCGCTCCGTTCTCGTGCACGACCGTTCCGTGCAGCTTTGGCATCGGCGCCGCGATGATCTCGTGCTCGATGCGCGCGCTCTCGGCGTCGTGCACCAGCGCGCTGACCACGGTGCAGAAGCCCTCCGCGCCACTGAGGGAGAGCTCGGAAGGACGCGCGAGCTCGATCTCGAAGGTGCCGTCCGCGGGCGTTGCCACGGTCGAGCCGGTGCTCTCTTCCGTCGACGTGCTATCCTCGAACGCCCTCGCGACGATCTCTCCGCCGTGAACGAGACTGCCAGCCGCGTCGACGACACGTCCGCGCACTCGCAGCACCATCTCGGGTGCTTGCACGGAACTCCTGGATTGCGCGTCTGCCGGTGGTGCGTCCAACGGTTGTAGGACGGCGGTCGCAGGAGTCAGCGAATGCGGAGCGGACTCCGGGGGTAGAGCCGGAGCAGGCGGGCCCGCTGGGTGAAGCAACAACACCGTCGTGAGACCGGCGAGACAGATGGCTGCGAGCAGGAGCTTCAAGGCACGGATCCTACCGCACGAGCGACGCGAGGAACGTCTGCTACCGCAACGCCTGCTCGAGTGCGGTCGCGCGATCGGTCTTCTCGTCGCGGTACTTCACGATCAGGGCGCATTGCACAGCGAGACAGTGCTCCTCGGCGAATCTTCCTGCTGCGGGGCGTGAACCGGGAACGATCACGGCGCCGGCCGGTATCTCGAGCGGGTTTTCGCGCGTACCGCGCAGCTCGCGTTCGTGCACCAGGTCGTAGACGACCGTGCCCGACGCGAGGATCACGCCCGACGCGAGCACGGCGCGCGAGCGGATGAGGACACCCTCGTACACGCCGCAATTGCCGCCGATGAATGCATCGTCCTCGACGATCACGGGGCGCGCGTTGGCAGGCTCGAGCACGCCGCCGATCTGCGCGGCGGCCGAGACGTGCACGCGGGCACCGATCTGCGCGCAGGAGCCGACGAGCGCGTGGCTGTCGATCATCGTCCCCTCGCCGATCCAGGCGCCGACGTTGACGTACATGGGCGGCATGCATACCACGTTCTTCGCGACATAGGCACCGCGGCGGATCGACGAGCCGCCGGGCACGACGCGCACGAGGTCCTCGGCGCGGAAGCGGCGCACGGTGAGGAGCGCCTTGTCGCGGTACGCCGACTCGCCCGCGGTCGGCTGGCACGGACCCTCGACGTGCGCTGGAACGACGGGGCTCTCGCGGAAGATGCGCAGGATCGCCTCCTTGACCCAGGCATTCACGATCCAGCGGCCGTCGCTCGCGCGTTCGGCGACGCGCACCGCGCCGGATTCGAGCGCATCGAGCAGCGCCGCGCCGTCGAATTCACGCGTCATTACCTCACTTCTCCGTCCGGGCGAGCAACTCCCGCAGCGTCTTCGTGTAGTCGAAGACCGCGCGCTCGAGCGAACGGATCTCGACCTTCTCGTGATCGGTGTGCGCGTCGAGGATCGAGCCCGGTCCATACAGGAGCGGGCGGCCCCAGCGCGGCATGTACGGCACGTCGGTGCCGAACGCGACCGGGATCCCCTCCTCGCCGGGCGGCACTTCGAATTCGATCGGGCCGTAGCCCTTGTGGATCTTCTCGACGCGCACGTGCGGCGTCAGGCAGCGTTCGACGCGCGCTTCGATGCGGTCGATCGCGTCGACGGCGCGCACGAGCACTTCGCACTCCGCGTGCTCGGCCACGACGTTCGCGGCCGCCCCCCCCCGCATGGTGCCGATGTTGAGCGTGCCCGGGCCGAGCACGGGATGTTCGCCCCACGTCTGTGACAAGAGGCGGTGAGCGCACGTCACGAGCTCGTGCACGGCCGACGGGCCGACGCTCTGCGAGCTGTGACCCGCGACGCCGGTCGCGATCAACCGTGCCTTGTAAATGCCCTTGCCGGCAGAAACGAAGCGATTGCCAGTCGGCTCGCCGACGACGACGAAACGCGGCTCCCACGGCTCGGCGAGGCGCGCATTCGCGAGCGTCGCGCCGGCGCTATCCGTTTCTTCACCGACGGTGAAGAGGCACGCGACGCGATCCTCGCCCTCCGCGAGCAGCGTCTCGACCGCCGCGAGCATAGCCGCCGCCGGCCCCTTCGCGTCGCACGCTCCGCGGCCGTGGATGGCTTCACGCGTGGCGCGCACCGGCACCTCGACACGGTGCCGGGCGAGGTGCGTGCACACGACGACACGCGGACGCTTGCCGCGCGCGAGCACGTTGAACCGGCCCGGTGCGAGCTCCTGGCGCTCGACCGCGAGGCCGATTTCGCCGCAGCGGCGCGCGAGTGCGTCACCGTAGTCGCCTTCGCGTCCCGTCACCGACGGAATCGCCACCCAGTCGAGCACGCGTCGCGGAAGATCCATGGTCGGCCCGCAGTATGACGGATATCGTGGCGCGCGCGTACCTCGAACCCGCCAGGTCGCGATCACCTCGAAGACGGAGCCACTCGCCATGTTCCTCGCCCCCCTGCTGCTCGCCCTCGCCCCTGAACCCGCCGCTGAGCCCAAGGAAGTCCGCAAGCAATTCGTGCAACTCGCGACGGCGAAGGACCACGACGGCTGCCTCGCCCTGTGGCGCGCGAACCCGACCCTCGTGCTCGGCACGATCGACGCGGATCTCGAGGGCAGCATGAAAGTGCGTGAGAAGTCCGGCGACCCCGACCTGAAGAAGATCGAGGAAATGCAGTCGCGCGCACTGTGGGGCGCCGAGATCGCCTTCGAAGCGACGGGGCATCCGATCCTGCGCGACTACGCTTCCTCCTTCGTCGGTTGGAACGAGGACGAGCGCAAGAGATTCCGCGCGGGTCAGGCCGCGTTCGGCAAGGCCATGAAGGCGCTGGAGGAGAAGGACGCGCAATCCGCGCTCACCGCCGGCACGGAGTGTCTGCAGCTCACGGGACCGCTCGGCGATTGGTGGGGTTCCGCGATGGGCTGCCAGGCCATCGCGTTGGCGCAGAAGGAACTCAAGAACCACGAGAAGGCGCTCGAGTCAGCGGCCTTCGCGCGCATCATCTACCACGACCTGGGGCTCGCGACCGACGAGTACGACGTCCTCCAACTGATGATCGACGAGTGCCAGGCGCTGCGGCGCCGGCCGCGCGCGCGGGCTTCGGTCGACAGGGCGCTCGAGTTGGCGAAGCTGTTGAAGGACGACGAGGGACTCAAGCGGCTTGCGGCCTTGCGCACGGAACTCGAGTAGTACTGGGGCCGAGCAGACTCGGCCCCCAAGGATCCGTGAGAACGAGGCTCGGGCTCCGTACTACGGTGTGATGCTCACGAGCTTGGCGCCGGCCGCCACGGCCTGGCCTGGAACGACGTGAACGTCCCTGATCAGGCCGCTGACAGGCGCGCCGATCTCGTTCTGCATCTTCATGGCGGACAGGATCAGGAGGGGGGCGCCCTTCTCGATCGTGTCGCCCTTCTTCACGAGGACCTCGACGACGACGCCGGGCATGACGCTGTTGACGGTTCCGCTGGAGCGTCCGCTGGCCCGCTCGGCGGCGTGTGCGGCGCGCTCGCGTTCGTTCTCGATCTTCACGTCGTAGAAATGGCCGGCGAGCGTGATGCCCACTTCGGTCTCGCTGCCCTCGATCGACAGCCCGTAGCTCTTGCCATCGTGATTGAGCACGACCTGGCCCAGCGCGTCGACCTCCTGGTAGCTCGCGTCGAAGGCGCGGCCGTCGACCGTGACGACGAGTTGGCTGGCGCGCTCGACGAGTTCGACTTCGTGTGCTCGCCCGTTGATCGTGGCGAAGTACTTCACGCGTCCCCTCCGTCGCGCCGGGCCGCGCGCTCCGCGTGCGTCGAGAGCGAGCGTCGTCCCCGGTCCAGCCAGCCGTCGCGATCCCCGGCCGAGGGCGCGAGTGCTTTGCGCCGCGCCTTGTGGTGCCGGAATATCGCGGCCGCCGCCGCGACCAATTCGTCGCGACCTGCATCCGCCGTGTCGAGGTCCAGACCTTCGAGGAAGTGCGTGTCGAAGTCGCCCTTCTGGAAACGCGCGTCCTCGAGCACGGACAAAGCAGCCGGCGCGCTGGTGCGCACGCCGCCGACGTTCATCTCCTGCAACGAGCGGATCATGCGCGCGATGGCTTCGGCGCGCGTCTTGCCCCACACGACGAGCTTGCCGAGCATCGGGTCGTAGTTCACGCCCACTTCCATGCCGCGGTACATGCCGAGGTCGAGGCGCACGAATGGCCCGCCGGGCATGCGCAAGTTGTTGATGGTGCCTGTCGACGGCAGGAACTTGTTCGCCGGATCCTCGGCGTTGATGCGCACTTCGATCGCCCAGCCGTTCCACTTCACAGCCGACTGGTCGTAGCCGAGCTTCTCGCCGCTCGCGACGCGGATCTGTTCGCGCACGAGATCGGTGCCGGTGACCATCTCCGTGACGGGGTGCTCGACCTGCAGGCGCGTGTTCATCTCGAGGAAGTAGAACTCCCCCTTCGACCACAGGAATTCGACGGTGCCGGCGTTCTGGTATCCGACCGCCGCCCCGGCCTTGATGGCGACCGCGCCCATCTTCTCGCGGGTCGCGTCGTCGATCACGACCGACGGGCACTCCTCGACGAGCTTCTGGTGGCGGCGCTGGATCGAGCACTCGCGCACGCCGTAGTGGACGCCGTTGCCCTTGTGATCGAACAAGAGCTGCACTTCGATGTGCCGCGGGCTGTCGAGGTAGCGCTCGAGATACAAACGGCCGTCCCCGAACGAGCTCTTCGCCTCGCCTGACGCGGTGCGGAACGCGCTCTCCATTTCGGACGCCTCGCGCACGATGCGGATGCCCTTGCCGCCGCCGCCCGCCGCCGCCTTGATCGCGATCGGATAGCCGATCTCGAGCGCGGCTTTCTTCGCGGCCGTGGCGTCGTCGACGGGATCGGTCAGACCGGGCACGACCGGCACCCCGGCCTGCTTCATCGCCCGGCGCGACTTGATCTTGTCACCCATCGCCTCGATCGCTTCCGGCGGTGGCCCGATCCACACGAGTCCGGCCTCGCGGACGGCGCGCGCGAATTTCGCGTTTTCGGACAGGAACCCGTAGCCGGGGTGGATCGCCTCCGCGCCGGTCGCCTTCGCGGCCGCGATCACCTTCTCGGCGACGAGATAGCTCTCGTTCGGCACGTTGCCGTGAAGCGGAACCGCGACGTGGGCCATGCGCGTGTGCAGCGCCCTCGCGTCCCAGTCGGAGAAGACCGCGACGGTCTCGATGTTCATCTCACGCGCGGTGCGGATCACACGCAGGGCGATCTCGCCGCGGTTGGCGATCAGAATGCGTTTGAACATGGGGGGTGCTTATATCAACAGCCGCACCCCGCCGGGGCCACTGGAAAGGGCCGCCAGAGCCCCTTTGGGGCCGACTTGCGCTCCCCAGAGGCGGCGGACAGACTGGAAGTGTCCGTCGCGCTCCCCCGCTTCGCTCGTGTTGTCCCCCGCCTTCCCGCGCGACAACTGTTTCGGACAAATCGCGTAAGGCCGCGCGCCGCTCGCGCGAGGCGTCCGAGATAGCGCCCTCACCATCCTTTGTTCCCCAAGGAGTCTTCGATGCTCACGCGCTCCGTCCTCGCATTGGGTTCGCTTTCCGTCCTCGCTTGCGCAGTCCTCGCTCCACGCGCCTTGCGAAGCGCTTCCCCCGCCCTGGAGCCTGGTCCCGCGCCCCAGGGGTCCGGTGACCAAGGTCACGGACAGGGACTCAACGGCTGCGACATCGATCTGCGCGCCGATGACACGCATCACGAGGAAGTCCAGGCCTTCTGGAAGGCGAACAACCAGCATGCGGTTCAGTACGACCTGTGGGATCGGAACTCAGATGCGATGATGATCGGCGACGCGAACGGTGCCCCGGGAGTTCTGGTGAAGGCCGGCGGCCCCAACTCGGTCGTGTTCAGGTACGACGAAGCCTCGAAGCAGGTGATGCTGGACCTCGTGAACGCGGCCGGTGACAAGTACTCATTTTCTCCCGTGGAACCGGACGGCAGGTTCGATCGACTGGCCCTGCCCGTGGACCCGACGTGGACGGACGTGCGGCACCCGACCGACCCGTCGCTGCGCTGCATCCGTGTGAGCGCCGAGAACTTCGGCATCACCTACGCATTCACGCTCGCCCAACAGTGACGGCACGTCGAGGATTCGCTCATGTCCAAGCGCGCCGTTCGCCTCGGGATCACGGTCCTGGTCCTCTGCCTCGTCGGAGTCGGGATCTGGCGATACTCGAAGCAGTCCAGCGTGGCACTGGCGAATCCCTGGGATGAGCACGCCGAGCTCGTCAAGTTCCAGGGCGATTTCGTGAAGGCCGGCAAGCCCAGCATGCGCGTGCTCGTTCAATTGGACGGGGCCATCGGGAAACCCGGCGAGAGGTACACCGCACCTCGCTCCGATGCCGAGCGCGCCCAGCGGGCTCAGTCCATCGCGAAGGCGCAGGGCCAGTTCCTGACCGCAGTCAAACCAAACGCCGTGCGTGCCGCGCGGCGCCTCTCGACGATCCCTTTCTTGTCGATGGAGATCGATGGCGCCGACCTGACGAGGATCGCGCAGTTCGTCACGGACGTCCCGGTCACGGCCGATGGCGCGAGAACTTTTCGTGTGCGCATCGAGCCCGACCGGACCGTGGAGCATCAGGCGGTAGCGGCAGCCCAGACCGCGAAGCTGCCGGACGTGCTCACTCGGATCGGATGGCCGACTCTCACGCAGTCCGGCGATGCTCCGCTCGTCGCGGTGATCGACAGTCGCATCACCGAAACCAAGGTGCTCCCGCTCCAAGGCCGCATCGTGGATCGCAAGGCTTACGCTTTGGGCTTTCCGAATGCCTCTGCCGCTGAGCCCGCGTACGATTCGTCCATCGACGTGAACCACGGGACAGGTGTGGCCAGCGTGATCGCCCTCTGCGACAGCTGGCCGGGCATTTTGGCTCTGCGCTGTGACGAAGCCGACGGCGTGATCTGGACCAGCAACATGATTGCCGCGCTCGTCGACGTCGACGCGACTTGGAAGCCCCTGTTCGGCAATCGCCTCGGGGTCGTTTCGATGAGCCTCGGGGACCCGAGCTGTTTCTCGGACAGCGAGTGCTCGTGTTGGCCGGTCACGACCGAAGCGATGACGGCCGCCTTGCTCGACTTGGACGCCCGCGATATCGCGGTCGTGCTGCCCGCGGGAAACAGGGGCAGCCTGGTGCCGGGTGTCATCTTCCCGGCCTGCTTCGCCGGCGCGATCACGGTGGGCTCGACGTTCGCGGATTCCGCCACCGTCGCGGGTACCTCGTGCTGGAGCAATCAACTCGACCTGTGTGCGCCGGGGCAGGGCATCGTGATCGAATACACGGATCCCTCGACCGGCCGTAGCGCGACGAAGACCCTGAGCGGCACCTCGATCGCCGTGCCTTTCGTGGCGAGCGCAATCGCAGTGCTTCGGGCCAGCCACCCCGAAAGCCCTCTCCAGGGCATTCTCGATGCGTTGAAATCGAGCGGCTTCGGCATTGCGCCCGCTTCGTCGGCGCGCAACCCGGAACCGGCTACCATTCCCGAGATCCGCGTGGCGGCCGCCCATCTCTCGCTGTCGAGCTGAGCAGTCCCGATCGCTGCGCAGGTGTCCGACGTGCAGACGAACAACGGGAAAGTCGAGCGAGTCTGGCAAGACGGGACCTCCATTCCGGCGATCCCTCGGCTCGAGTTCGACGAACTGATCGCGCGACTTCTCGAGCGTCGTCACGCCTTCACGCGCTACCAGGTTCTCGACGAGATCGGTCGCGGAGGGATGGGGCGCGTCTTGCGCGTGCACGACGTCGACATGCATCGCGAGCTGGCGATGAAGGTCCTGCGTCAAGACGACGCGGCGTTGCTCGATCCCTCCACCTCCTCGAAGCACCTGCAACTGCACGCTCGCTTCCTCGAGGAGGCGCAGGTCGCGAGCCAACTCGATCACCCCGGCATCGTGCCCGTGCACGATATCGGTCTGGACCCCGAGGGCCGCATCTTCTTCACGATGAAGCTCGTGCATGGACGCACGCTTCAGGAAGTGATCGGATTCTCCGAAACCGGCGCCGAGGGCTGGTCACAGACGCGCGTGCTCAACGTCATCCTGCGCGTCTGTGAAGCGATGGGGTACGCGCACGAACGCGGCGTGCTGCATCGCGATCTCAAGCCGATGAACGTGATGGTCGGCGGGCACGGCGAGGTCTACGTCATGGACTGGGGCCTCGCTCGCCTCGTGAATCGACCCGACTTGCACTTGAAATCGGGCGAAACCGAGGGCGAGGGGCTGCGCTCGGCACGGCGCGGCGCGATGGACTCGGGAGACGAATCGGCCTTCCTCACGGAGGACGGCCGCGTGCTCGGGACCCCTGCGTACATGTCGCCCGAACAGGCGAGCGGAGAAAGCGAACGTGTCACGGCGGCGAGCGACGTCTACAGCGTGGGTGCGATCCTCTACCAGGCGCTCGCCGGTGTCGCGCCGTACACGCAGAGTCCAGACGAACGGCAGAACAATCGCGCGGTGTGGGTTCGAGTCCTGGCCGGTCCGCCGCCGCGCGTGAGCGAGTTCCGGCGCACGATCCCGCCCGAGCTCGTCGCGATCTGCGAGAAGGCGATGCAACGCGACGTCGCGAAGCGCTACGCATCCATGCAGGAGCTCGCGGAGGACCTGCGCGCGTATCTCGAACTGCGCGTCGTGCGTGCGTACCGCTCCGGTCCACTGACCGAACTCCGCAAGTGGATCTCGCGCAACCGCACGGCTGCGATGCTCTTGTCCTCGCTGATCGTCGTGATCGCGGGCGCCGGCTTCTTCGGCGCGTGGCAGGAGCGCGTGAGGGCGAACGATCTGGGGTTGCGAGCGGACGCGCACGGTGCCGCCACGTTGGTGAAACAGCTCGAGGGACTGTGGCCGATACACCCCGATTCCGCCCCCAAGCTGCGTGCCTGGACATCGGAAACGCGCGCGTTCCTCGATCAAAGCTCGGATCGCGAGGCGGAGCTGAGACGATACGAGCGATCGGGGTTGTCGGATCGACGGGCGAGCGAACTGCCGGCAGCCGACGATCTGAGCCTGGAGGAGTCCATTTCGACCGCCGAGACACTCTCCACGATGATGGAACAGTTGCTCGCCGAGCAGTACGTCGACGCCAAGTCCCCCGCCGTGCTCACCGTGCCTCCCGGAGGTGAAGCCTTCTGTCCGGATGAGTTCGAGGCACTCGACAATCTGAGACGGGAGTGGAAGGAGACCTTCGAATCCGGTCTGTGGGTCTTGCCGCGCGAGCTCGAGTGGTGGACGGCTCACGCGAATGCATGCCGATCGCAGCGGCCAGCGGCCACGGTCGTCCGCTTCGTCGTGCCAGAGGAAGAGGAGAACCGCGCAACCCTGGAGTCCCTGGTCATGAATCGCGCTCGACTGACGCGAGAGCTTTGTGTCATCGAAGCCCGATTGCTCCAATGCGAGAGCCTGCGAGGACAGACCATCGAGCAGTACTCCGAGGAGTGGAGCGCAGCGATCGCATCCGTGCGAAATCGGAGCGAGTGTCCGCTCTACGACGGCTTGGTCCTTGCCCCACAAGTCGGTCTCGTCCCCTTGCGACGCGATCCACACACCCGCCTGTGGGAGTTCTGGCTGCCACTCTCAGGCGCTCGACCACGAATCGACGATCAAGGCCGCTACCAGATCGAGCACGACACGGGGATCGTACTGGTACTGCTGCCCGGTGGATTCGCCACCGCGGGCGCGCAGAGTGGCGACCAAAGACAGGCTCGTTTCGATCCCGACGCACGTGCGACCGAACGCCTGCGTAGTGCGCAGCTCGACCCGTTCTTCATTTCCAAGTACGAGATGACGCAGGGCCAGTGGCTGCACCTCACGTCCGAGATGCCGAGCCGGAACTTCGCGGGGTTGGATCTCCTGGAATCACCGCGGGTGACGCGCTCCAACCCGGTCGAGAACGTCTCGTGGCACGAGGCCGTGAGCATCATCGGCCGCATCGGCTGCGTGCTCCCGACGGAATTGCAGTGGGAGTGGGCCGCTCGCGCGGGGACGACCGAGCGCTTCGGTCGATCCGCGGACTTCGCGGACGTGCAGCACCAAGTGAATTTCGCGGATGCCGCGTACGCACGCGGGAAGAACATCAAGCCGCAGCGCCCGCTCGTGAACGACGGCTCACGCATCCACCTGACCGTCGACAGCTTCGTGCCGAACGACTTCGGTCTCTACTGCGTGATGGGCAACGTGCTGGAGATGTGCGCTGATCCCTATACGGACAGCAAGGACCCAATCGACCTCCGACCCGGTGACGGTCTCGATCGCTCGCGTCGGCTGGAGCGACGCTCGGCGCGCGGTGGAGGATGGATGACGGAAGAGTTGGGTTTGCGACTCTCCGCTCGCTCGCTGATTTTTCCCGACCGCGGCAAGGAAGATGTCGGGCTGAGGGTCGCGCGGGTCGTGGAACCCTGATCCAAGAGCGTGTCGAGAGAGCGATCGGATGCCGTTCGCGGTGCGGTTCTGGCCCGCTGAGTCGAATCCTCCACGTCGTCGAGGCCTGGAGTGAAGCGCACTAGCGGGCCGTTGGCCGCGGTTCCCTACAGCGGAATGTTCCCGTGCTTCCTGACCGGTCGATCCTCGTGCTTCGTCTTCAGGAGCTCGAGTGAACGGATGAGCATCGGCCGCGTGCGACTCGACTCGATCACGTCGTCGATGAAGCCCCGCGCGGCGGCCTTGTAGGGATTGTTGAAGGTGTGCTCGTACTCGGCCGTCTTCTGCGCTTCCACGGCCTTCGGGTCGGCGGCGGAATCGATCTCGCGCTTATGGATGATCTTCGCGGCGCCGGCCGCCCCCATCACGGCGACGAGTGCCGTCGGCCAGGCCAGGTTCACGTCGGCGCGCACGTGCTTGCTGCCCATGACGTCGTACGCGCCGCCGTAGGCCTTGCGCGTGATGACGGTCAGCTTCGGCACGCTCGCCTCGCAGTAGGCGTAGAGCATCTTGGCGCCGTGGCGGATGATGCCGCCGTATTCCTGCGCCGTGCCGGGCAGGAAGCCGGGCACGTCCTCGAACGTGACGATCGGGATGTTGAACGCGTCGCAGAAGCGGATGAAGCGCGCGCCCTTCGTCGAGGCGTCGATGTCGAGGCAGCCCGCGAGAACGGACGGCTGGTTCGCGACGATGCCGACGACGCGTCCTCCGAGACGCGCGAAGCCGATGATCAGGTTCTGCGCGAACTCCGGCTGCACCTCGAACCACGAGCCGACGTCGACGACCTTCTCGACGATGCGCTTCATGTCGTAGGGCTTCTGCGTGTCGAGCGGCACGATCGAATCCAGCTCCGGATCCATGCGATCCGACGGATCGTCGGTCGCCTGGAAGGGCGCGTCCTCGGCGTTGTTGAGCGGCAGGTACGACATCAGCTTGCGCAGGAGCTGCATCAGGCTCTTGTCGTCGGGGCTCGTGAAGTGCGCGACGCCGGAGCGTGCGGCGTGCACGTGGCTGCCGCCGAGATCCTCGCTCGTGACGACCTCGTGCGTGACCGACTTCACGACGTCGGGCCCCGTGATGTGCATGTACGACGTCGTGTCGACCATGCAGATGAAATCGGTGATCGCCGGCGAGTACACGGCGCCGCCAGCGCACGGCCCCATGATCGCGCTGATCTGCGGGATGACGCCCGAGGCGCGCGTGTTGCGCCAGAAGATCTCGGCGTAGCCGCCCATGGACGACACGCCTTCCTGGATGCGCGCGCCACCGGAGTCGTTGAGACCGATGACGGGGACGCCGACCTTGAGGGCCTGGTCCATGATCTTGCAGATCTTCTCGGCGTGCGTCTCGGAGAGCGAGCCGCCGAAGACGGTGAAGTCCTGCGCGAACACGTACACCGGCCGGCCGTCGATCAAGCCGTGGCCGGTGACGACGCCGTCGCCGAGGTACTGCTGTTCGCTCATGCCGAAGTCGGTGCAGCGGTGCGTGACGTAGCGGTCGAGCTCGACGAACGAGCCTTCGTCGACGAGGAAGTCGATGCGCTCGCGCGCCGTGAGCTTCCCCTTCTTGTGCTGGGCCGCGATGCGATCGGCTCCTCCTCCCTGCAAGGCGAGTTCGCGCATGCGATGCAGACGCTCGAGCTGCGTCTCGGGAGCTTGTGACTTCGCCGTCTCGCTCGACGTCTTGTGGGTTTTCGTCATGGTGGGCTCAGTTGGAGGGAGCGTAATTCGCGAGGAAACCGCAGCGTGGGCAACGGAACGAAAGGATGGGATGGTGCTTCACGTCCTTGATCTTGATTCCGGTCCAGAACGACCGTTGGGGCGCACCTTCGTACCAATGAGCGTCGGCGTTGCGGCTCTTCTGACCGTCGAGTACGAAGCCGCGCTCCATGCGCTCGCGGCAAAAAGGACAGTTCGGCTGTGTCTCGGCCATGGTGCTCAGTGCGCCCCCGGAGGATCCTGCACGAGTTCCATCAGCACGCCGCCGGTCGACTTCGGATGCAAGAATGCGATCGTCGTGTGGTGCGAGCCGGGCCGCGGCGCCTCGTCGATCATGCGCAAGCCCTTGGCCTTCGCTTGAGCGATCGCCGCCGCGCAGTTTGCGACCTTCCACGCGACGTGGTGGATGCCGGGGCCGCGCGTCTCGAGGAACTTCGTGATCGGTGAATCAGGGCTCGCTGGTTCGACCAACTCGATGCGCTGCGTGCCGGCGTAGAGCACGAGCACACGCACTTTCTGGTCGGGCACGTACTCGGGCTCACTCGCCGACAGTCCCAGCGCGCCTTCGTACGCGAGTCGCGCTTCGTCGAGGTTCTTCACCGCGATCGCGACGTGGTGCAGTCCTTGAACGATGCCGTGCAGCGCGGCCGGAGCGTGCGTTCCCATCACAAGACCTCGGGCGGCTTGTACTTGCCGAAGCGTTTTTCGAAGACGCCGCAGATTTCGCCGAGCGTCACGTATCTCTCGACGGCGGCGATCATGTGCGGCATGACGTTTTCGGTTCCCGCGGCGGCGCGGTCGAGCTCACGCAGGCTGGCTTCGACCGCGACGGGGTCGCGCTCCTTGCGCACGTTCTCGAGGTCGGCGAGCACCTGCCGCCTGCTGTCGTCGCTCGCGCGGAACAGTTCGGGGGGCTTTTCCTCGATGACGTAGCTGTTCACGCCGACGATCGTCTCGTGGTTCGATTCGACCGCGCGCAACCACGCCATCGCGCTCTTTTGGATCTCGCGCTGCACGAAACCGGCCTCGATGGCGGCCACCATGCCGCCGCGGCGGTCGACTTCGGCGATGAGGGCGCGCGCGCCCGCTTCGAGCTCGTCCGTGAGCGATTCGATGAACGGCGCGCCGCCCAGAGGATCGACCGTGTCACACACGCCCGATTCGTTGGCGATGATCTGCTGCGTGCGCAGTGCAATGCGCGCACTCTTCTCGGTCGGCAGCGACAGCGCTTCGTCGAGCCCGTTCGTGTGCAGCGACTGCGTGCCGCCGAGCACCGCGGCGAGCGCTTGCAAGGTCACGCGCACCACGTTGTTCTCGGGTTGCTGGCTCGTCAGCATCGAACCGGCCGTCT
Source organism: Planctomycetota bacterium (assembly GCA_044228955.1). GTDB lineage: Bacteria > Planctomycetota > UBA1135 > UBA1135 > JAEUIA01. The sequence goes on from JBGATY010000055.1 coordinate 17,903, forward strand.
GCGTGTGGAAGCGCAGCATCCACGACTTCTCGTCCTTCGCCCCGAACTCCTCGCGCATGATCCGCGACCACATCCGGCGCGCGGCGCGGAACTTCGCCACTTCCTCGAACAGGTTGTTGTGCGCGTTGAAGAAGAACGACAGGCGCGGCGCGAAATCGTCGATCGCAAGTCCAGCCGCGAGCGCCGCGCGCACGTAGGCGCGGCCGTTGCCGAGCGTGAACGCGATCTCTTGCACCGCGTTCGAGCCGGCTTCGCGGATGTGATAGCCCGAGATCGAGATGGTATTCCACTGCGGAATTTCACTGGCACAGAACGCCATCAAATCCGTCGTGAGCCGCATCGATGGCTGCGTCGGGAAACGGTAATTTCCGCGCGCCGCGTACTCCTTCAGGATGTCGTTCTGCACCGTGCCGCGCAGCTTCGAGCGCTCGACGCCCTGCTTTTTCGCGGCGACGCAATACAACGACAAGAGGATCGTCGCCGTCGCATTGATCGTCATCGACGTCGACACCTCGCCGAGCGGAATGCCGGCGAACAGGTGCTCGACGTCGCGCAGGCTGTTGATCGGCACGCCCACGAGACCGACTTCGTACTTCGCCAGATCGTGATCCGAGTCGTAGCCGATCTGCGTCGGCAGGTCGAAGGCGGTCGAGAGACCCGTCTGCCCGCTGTCGAGCAGCAGCTTGAAGCGCCGATTCGTCTCGCGCGCGCTCGAGAACCCCGCGTACTGGCGCATCGTCCAGAACTGCGAGCGGTACATGCTCGGACGCACGCCGCGCAGGAACGGGTACTCGCCCGGGAGACCGCGGCTCGAGTCGCCGTACAGGGGAGCGACTTCGATCCCCGACGATGTCTCGAAGTGATCACGCCGCTCGGCAGCGCGCTTCTTCGAGGCCGCGTAGGGCCCGTGGAGCCAACGCAGCAGACCCGCGTCCTGCGTTCGCACCGGGTCGGCCTTGGGGTCGGATCCGGCCTTTTGAGCCGCGTCCGTTTCGCTCCGTCGTTGGGTCATGGGCGGAGCGCCGTGCGCTCTCTAGGTTCGAGGATTGTACGAGGGATCGCCGTCCGCTCGCAATCGCGCTGGAGTGGGCCAAAGTCCGCGATTTCCACCGGTTGGATGTGCGAAGCTGTGCGTGACCTCGCAGGCCCGATCGGGTTTCGAAGCCCTGCCGGTCGCGTTCGCGAGACCGCCGATCGACGCCCTCCACCCCTGCTGCCCGAGACTCGCATGAAGCGCATCCTCCTCCCCCTCCTCGTCGTCCTCGCCATCGGTCTGCTCGGAGCCCTGCTGTGGTTCCAGACGCGCCGTTCGACTCCGGCCGATGCGAATCGCGCGACCGAAGTCGCCTCCGATGCGCGGGGGAACACGAAGCTCGACGATCGCGAGCACGGTCTGACCGCACCTGAGTCCGACGGAGCGAAGGCGGAACGCGCCAGCGCGATGGCAGCCGCGAACGCCGCCCAGCTCGGCCAGAAGATCGTCGAGGGTGAGGTACGCGCTCCGGCCGACTGCATGGTCGATACCGACGTCGAAGTGTTCGCGCTCGCTCGACCGACCGATCTCGACACGCTGATGATGGCGATCGGCCCGCGCCGCGCCGATGGTTCGAGCCCGGGCGATTCGGATCCGAAGTTCGTCGTGGCGCGCGCGAAGCTGGACGCGAACGGACGATTCCGCCTCGCGCTGCCGAAAGAGTCGGCGAAGGCACACTTGATCTGCGCGGGGCGGGCGTGGCTCAACCGCGAGACGCTGACGGTCGACGTGTCGAAGGCCAACACGCTGGTCGCCCTGCAAGCCGAATGCGGCGGCTGGATCGCGGCCAAGGTCGACCTCCCGGCCGGAGCGACCTCCGCGAACGTGCTCGACGGCGAGATCGCGCAGCTGTCCCTGTCGCTCGCGAACTTCACCGGCGGCCCGGGCCGCATGGGTGCCGCGTTCCGACGCAACGAGCGGCGCGCGAGCGTGAAGGACGGCCGCCTCGAACTGTGGGCGCTCGACCCCGATCAGGCGTACACGCTCGACCTCTCGACCAGCGCCTTCGCGGATGCGACGACGGAAGTCGCAGAAATCGCGCGGGGCCAGGCGACCCAGGCCCAACTGCGCCTCGAGCGCGGCGGATCCGTCCAGGGCCGCGTGGTCGACGCGGACTCGAAGCCGATCGCCGGCGCGACCGTGGAGGCCACCATCAGCCGCGGACCGTTCGGCTTCGGCGAACGAACCGTGCGCAAGGGCACGAACGCGGCCGACGGGACGGACCTACTGGCCGCAGTCTTGCCGTGCAGCGTGCAAGTCAGAGCGCGCTCGAAGGAACTCCCCGCCTCGGAAGCGCAAAAGTTC
>JBGATY010000056.1:0-19676 GCA_044228955.1 Planctomycetota bacterium
CGCAGCTCACGAATGCCGCGACGTACGCCCCCTTCGAGCCGGAGCGAGCGTAGCGCATCCACGCCGCGATCGAGACGAAGCCGAACGCCGTCGCCAAGAGGTCCTTGCGCTCCACGATCCAGGCGACCGACTCGACATGCAGCGGGTGCACGGCGAACACCGCGGCGACGACCACGCTCGCTCCGAAACGGCCGGTCGCGCGCGCGAGGATCCACAAGCACAGCACGCTGTTCACTGCGTGCAGGAGGACGTTCATCGCGTGATGCCCGGCAGGTTTCGACCCGAACAGCTCGACGTCGAGCATGTGCGAGATCCACGTCAGCGGATGCCAGTTCGACGCGTGGAAGCTCGTGAACGCCCAGGCGACGTTCGCGAACGAGAGACCCGTGTTGACGTGCTCGTTGTCGGCCAGGTAGCTCGCCGTGTCCACCGCGACGAACTCGTGCCGCAGGACCGCCGCGTAGGGGAAAGAGGCCGCGAGCGCGATCACGAGCGCGGCCACGATCAGTCGGCGGTCGTTCGGGCGGTTCTCGTCCATGCGGGGGCGGGCATCCTATTGCTTCGCGGCGCGCCCGACACGAAGCTCGCGCCCCCCGGCCATGAAGATCACGATCGCGCAGCGACTGCCGGCGGCGGAATCCGCCCGTGGGCACGTGGTCGTGATCGACGTCATGCGCGCCTTCACGACCGCCGCCTTCGCGATTCATGCCGGCGCGGAGCGGATCGTCCTCGTGTCGGGAGCGGAGGAGGCCTTCGCGACGAGGAGTCGCCTGTTCCGGTCGGTCCTCGTCGGCGAAGACCGGGGACGCAAGATCGACGGGTTCGACCACGGCAATTCGCCCGCCGAGATGGAAGGCGCCGATCTCGCCGGCCGCACGGTGATCCTGCGCTCTTCGAGCGGCACGCAAGGCGTCGTGCGGGCGCGCTCGGCCGACGCGGTCCTCCTCGGCAGCCTCGTCACGGCTTCCGCGACCGTCCGGTACCTCCGCGAGAAGGCGCGCGAGGTCACGTTCCTCGCCATGGGCTCACCCTACAGTGGCGAGGGTTCCGAGGACGACGCTTGCGCCGAACTCATGGCCGCGCTCTTGCGCGGCGAAAGCGCCGACACTGCACGCACGATTCGCGCGGTCCGCTCGAGCGAGGCCGGCCGGCAGGCGCTCGATCCGGCGGTCGAGTGGACCAGCCCGGAAGACCTCGACCGCGCGTGCGCCCTCGACCGGTTCGACTTCGCACTGCCCGTCGAGCTCGAGGACGGCCTGCTCGTCGCACGCCCGTACGTTGCGCGGTGATTCTCTCCCCGGTTCGCCGTCGCATCCACGGCGCGGAGGCGAATCGGCATGCCAGTGGCGGTGTGGCGTACTCCGCAGCCGCGTGAAGCTCAGGGCGGATCCGTGGGACGGCGGAAGTCCTCCTTGCGCAGGTCGTGGCGCTTCATCTTCTCGAACAGGGAGCGTGGTTCGATGCCGGCGCGGCGCGCGGTTTCGTTGATCTTCCCGGCTGTTTCGGCGAGCAGAGCGCGCAGGTACGCCTTCTCGAAGTCGACGAGCATCTCCTCGCGCGCGTCCTTCCAGGGCTTGTGCAGCACGTGCGCGGGCAGTTCGCGCGACGCCGGAGAATTCGCGAGGGGCCGCGGGATCTCGGTCGGATCGCCGGTCGAGCCGCGCACGGACGCAGGCAGGTCCTCGAGGCGGATCTTGTCGCCCGTGACGAGCAGCATCGCGCGCTCGATGATGTTCACGAGCTCCCGCACGTTCCCCGGCCACGGATAGTTGCCGAGCGCTTCGAGCGCTTCGCTCGTCGCGCCCGTGATGTTCCGACGGATGTGACCCCGGAAGTACTCCAGGTAGCTCTCGACGAGGACCGCGATGTCCTCCCTGCGCTCGCGCAGGGGCGGAATGGAGAGCGTCACGACGGACAGCCGATAGAAGAGGTCGGGCCGGAAGAGCCGCGAGGCCACGTCCGTGGCGATGTCGCGATTGGTCGCAGCCATGATGCGCACGTCGATGCTGATCGCAACCTCGCTGCCGAGGCGCTGGATCTCGCGGCGTTGCAGCACGTGCAAGAGCTTCACCTGGAGGTGCTGCGGCAGCTCGCCGATCTCGTCGAGGAACACGACGCCCTTGTGCGCCAGCTCGAACGAGCCGCGCCGCGAACGCGTGGCTCCGGTGAATGCACCCTCTTCGTGACCGAACAGCTCGCTCTCGAGCAGCGTCTCGGCCAGCGCACCGCAGTTCACGGCGATGAACGGCCCGGCGGCGCGCGGACTCTCGGCGTGGATGGCGCGCGCCAGGTGCTCCTTGCCGACACCGGTTTCGCCCAGGATCAGGAGGGATGTGTCCGACGCCACCACGCGATGGACGAGTCCCATGAACGCCTTCATGGCCGGGCTGGAGGTGATGAAATCGTCGAGCCTTGGATCGGGGAGAGCGCGCTTCGCCACCAGCGAACCGGTGGTCTCGACGCGCCTGCGCGCCAGGATCGCGGACACGACGTCGCGCAGAGCATGGCTCGACAACGCCTCGTCGAGCACGGTGAACGCGCCAGCCGCGAGCAGGTGAGCGCGATCCTCGGGCTTGCCCTTCTTGTCGAGGACCACGATCTCCGGCGAATCGGGCAGCCCGCGCAGCGAGGCAATCGTCTCGGCCACGGGCTCGGGCACGAGCGCGCGGCTGACGACCAGCATGTCCGCCGAGCTCTTGGCGAGCTGCGACCAGAGCTCGTCCCGGTTTTCCACATTCTCCACAAGCATGTCGGCCTGGCTGAGCGTGCGCCGGATGCGCGCCCGCAGGCGTGCATCGGAAAGCGCGAGGAGAACGTGGCCGAGCATCGCGGTGGGGTTCGCTTTCGGAGGCGCGGCCTCCGACTGGAAGTGGTGATCGGAGGTCCGGGCTCCGAGATGGACAGGATGCTGAACCTCCGATGCGAATCCAGCGCCAAGTCAGCCGGGTGACGAACCTCGCGGCAAGACTCGCAGCGGAATGGACTTAGGGTGATGGCCCTGCCGTGAACTCACGCCGGAACGCGCGTTGCGCTCCAGCCGCGTGGACCTCGTCAGGCTGTCAACGCACGGACTCGAAGCGCGCTCGATCGGACTCGCCGGGGAGGATCGTGCGCTGCTCGCGGCGGATGCGTTCTCCACTTCGATTCCACGGCTCCTCCACCGCCTCTACAGATCCTTTGAACAGATTGTCCACAGCTGCGCAGGACCTCGCGAACGCCCGCTTCGAGACGATGTCCGACCGCGCTCGCCCTCCCGAATCGAACCTCCTCTCGCTCGAGATTCTCGCGGATGCTCGCGGTTCCGATCTTTTCGGTCGATGGATCGGAAGCTAGAACAGCGTCCGTACCTCGATCATGACCCTGCGACCGAGCGCCTCACCGTTCCCGTCCTCCGCCGACTCCTCGTCGAGTCCGGCTCGGAGTGGGATCGTGGACGAGGGCTCCGATCCCTTCCCAGGTCCGAGGCGCGCCGCCGAAACACGATTCGCGCGTGCGCGCTCGACGCTGCAGCAGAGGATGCGACCGGACAGCGATCCGGTCCCGCCAAGTACGAATTGCGCGCGGCCGGTGCGTCGCGCGTTTCTCGGTGCCAACCATGCGCCGTGTCACTCGAGAGCGCTCCGCGTGCGCGCTCACCGCTCATTCCCGTCGCGGGTGAGCGCTGACCGTCCCTGAGAGGACATTTTCAGATGCATTCCACCGTTCCGAATTCACTGCCCCTCGACCTCGGCGCACCCATGGCCCCGAAGAAGACGGGACGCGCCTACTTCTTCCCCGACGTCACGGACGAACAATGGAACGACTGGAAGTGGCAGTTCCGGAATCGCGTCACGACGCTCGACGAGCTCGCCAAGTACCTGCCCATCAGCGCGGCCGAATGGGAGATGAAGCGCTCGGTGCTCAAGGACTTCCGCATGGGCATCACGCCCTACTATCTCGCGCTCGTCGACGCGGACGACAAGGACGATCCGATCCTGCGTCAGGTGGGGCCGACCGTGGAGGAATACGTCTATCGCGACCTCGGCGAGGAGGATCCGCTCGGCGAGGAGAACTACTCGCCCGTGCCCGGCATCACGCACCGCTATCCCGACCGTGTGCTGATGGTGATCAGCAACAGTTGCGCGATCTACTGCCGCTACTGCACGCGCAAGCGGATCATGTACGAGGACGCGGTGCCCGACATCGAGATCGACCGCATGGTCGAGTACATCGCGAAGACCCCGGCCGTGCGCGACGTCGTCGTTTCGGGCGGTGACCCGCTCACCTACGGCACGAAGAAGCTCGAGTCGATCCTCTCGAAGCTGCGCGCGATCCCGCACCTCGAGATCATCCGCATCGGCAGCCGCGTGCCCGTGTCGCTGCCACAGCGCATCGACGACGAGCTCGTCGAGATGCTCCAGCGCTACCACCCGCTGTGGATCAACGTGCACTTCAACCACCCGCGCGAGCTCACGCCGGATGCCGCGAAGGCCTGCGACAAGCTGCTGCGCGCCGGCATCCCGCTCAACAACCAGGCGGTGCTCCTGCGCGGCGTGAACGACGACCTGCCGACGATCAAGGGCCTGCTGCACGGCCTGATGAAGATGCGCGTGCGCCCCTACTACCTCTATCAGTGCGACCAGATCCGCGGCGGCGAGCACTTCCGCACCTCCATCCAGAAGGGCATCGAGATCATGGAGGGTCTGCGCGGCCACACGAGCGGACTCGCGATCCCGACCTACGTGATCGACGGTCCCGGCGGCGGCGGCAAGATCCCGGTCGGCCCGAACTACCTGCTGCACTACGACCCGAAGAAGAAGAAGGCGATCCTGCGCAACTTCCAGGGCCGCATCTTCGAGTACAGCGAGCCGCAAGGCCGCTCGAGCCTGATGTCGAAGGCCAATCGCCTTTCGCGGGACGGCGAAGTGAAGCCGACCGCCGGTCCGAAGTCGCGTGCCAACGGAACGAACGGCCATGCGAACGGGAATGGTCATGCGAACGGCAATGGCCACTCCGCCAATGGGCACTCGAACGGCAACGGCCACGACAAGTCCGACGCAGCGCGCGTCGCCGAGAACGGTGAGCCGATCGTCGGCAAGAGCGGCTGGGTGCACCGTGGTCACTCGCGCGAGGAGCGCCTGAAGCATGCGTCGGACCCTGCGCCCTCGAAGAAGAAGTAGGCGCGCATGCGGATCGCCCTCGCGTTCGACCTGAAGTCCGACTTCGTCGCCGACGCGAGCGGTCCCGAGGACGCTCTGGAGGAGTACGACTCCAGGTCCACGGTCGAGGCCATCGCGGGCGTGCTCGGCGAGCTCGGCCATCAGGCCGAGCTCTTCGGAGGCGGCCGTCGCTTCGTCGAACGGCTGTTGGCGGCGCCTCCTGACCTCGTGTTCAACCTCGCCGAAGGCTCGGGCTCGCGCTCGCGCGAGGCGCACGTGCCGGCCGTGTGCGAGATGCTCCGGGTGCCCTGCACGCACTCCGATCCGCTGACGCTCTCGCTCACGCTCGACAAGGCGATGGCGAAACGCGTCGCGGCCTCGCACGGCGTCGCGACGCCTCGATTCGTGGTCGTCGAGTCCATTGCGGACGTCGAACGCGTGAAGCTCGCCTACCCGCTGATCGCGAAGCCCATGTTCGAGGGTTCGAGCATGGGCATCCGCCGTCACTCGCGCGTCACCGACGTCGCCGGCCTGCGCCGCGAAGTAGCGCGCCTGGTGCACGACTACAAGGAACCGGTCCTCGTCGAGGAATTCTGCACCGGACCCGAGTTCACGGTCGGCGTGCTGGGCGAGGGTGCGGGCGCGCGCGCGATCGCCGTGATGGAGATCGTCCCGAGGAAGGCTCGCGGCGAGGAGTTCGTGTACTCGCTCGAGGTCAAGCGCGACTGGGAAAACGAAGTCGAGTACCACGTGCCGCCGAAGCGCGATGCCGTGATCGTCGCGGCCGTCAAGGAGTGTGCGTTGTCCGCACACCGCGCGCTGGGCTGTCGCGACGTCTCGCGAGTGGACGTGCGACTCGACGCCCGTGGAACCCCGGCGTTCCTCGAAGTGAATCCGCTGCCGGGCCTGAATCCGCAGACGGGCGACCTGTGCATCCTCTCCGCGCGCAGTGGACTCCCCTACGCCGGCCTGATCGACGCGATCGTGCGCGGCGCGATGCTGCGGCACGGATTGAAGTGAGCGATCGATGAGGGTCGGAATCTTCGAGAGTGGGGACGAGGGTCTCGCGCACGGCGCTGCTCACGACGCGCTCGCGGTCACGGCCGTCGGCGACGCGTCGCGCGCAATCCGCGCCGCGATACGCACGAACGGTTGGACGCCGGTCGACATGCGCGCTTCGATCGACGTGCGAGCGACGCTCGACAGCATCGAGGACGCTGACGCGGAAGTCGTGTTCCAACTGGCCGAGTCGATCGGGGGTCAAGCGCGCTATGAAGCCGCCGCCGCGTGGCTGCTTGAATGGGCGCACATCCCCTACACGGGTTCGGGTCCGGTCGCGATCACGCTCGCGCTCGAAAAACCGCGCACGCGCGCGGTGCTCGCGAGCGCCAACGTTCCTACGCCGCACGGATTCGTCGTGGCCACGGCGAAGGAAGCGCACTTGTATGCCTTCGTGTTCAGAGAAAGCGGACCATGGATCGTGAAGCCTTCGCGCGAAGACGCCAGCCATGGGATCGAGCTTGCAAGCGTCGTGCACTCCGAGGAAGCCATGCGCGAGCGCGTCGACTACTTGATCAGGACCTATCGTCAGCCCGCTCTCATCGAGGAATTCGTCGACGGCCGCGAGTTCAACGTCTCGCTGCTCGCGCGCGAGGACGGCAGCGTAGAGGTACTGCCCATCTCCGAGATCGACTACACGAACTTCCCCGCCGGCGCGCCCAAGCTCGTGACCTTCAAGGCCAAGTGGGATACCGCCAGCCCCGAGTACAAAGGCTCGATGCCGAAGCCCGCCGACGACGTGTCCCCCGCGATCGTCGCCGCGTTGAAAGAACGCGCGCTCGCCGCTTGGGACGCGATCGGCCTCGCGGGTTACGGTAGGATCGACCTGCGCCTGCATCCCGAGCGCGGCCCACTCGTCCTCGACGTCAACCCCAACCCCGACATCTCCCCCGACGCCGGCCTCGCGCTCGCGGCCAGGCGCGGAGGAATCGAATATGAACAGCTCATCGCGCGGATCGTCCGCGACGCACTCCGCCGTGGAACTGAACCTGCGTGAGAAGCGCGGGTCGGACCGTGCTCCGCTCGAAGCGATCCTGCGCGCGACGAACGTCTTCGCGGAGTACGAGATCGAGATCGCGCTCGAGCTGATCGACGCGGACCCGAAGTCCGGATACCAGTTCATCGTCGCCGAGAGCGCCGGAAAGGTCGCCGGCTACGTGTGCTTCGGCGCGACGCCGTGCACGAGCGGCACGTGGGACCTGTACTGGATCGCGGTCGATCCGCGCCTGCATGGAGCCGGTGTCGGCCGCGCGTTGATGCACGCCACCGAGGCCGCGATTCGATCCCGCGGCGGTCGCTTGATCGTGATCGAGACGGCCTCCAAGCCCGCGTACGATCCGACGCGAGCCTTCTACGCGAAGTACGGGGCCCACGAAGCCGCCCGAGTGAAGGACTTCTACGCACCGGGCGACGACAAGGTCATCTACACTCTCTCGCTACTCGCATGAGCCCGAAGCAACCGAGCGCAGCCAAGCCGCGCGAGATCGAGATCGAGGGACTGGACACGGCCCGGTTCGACTGCGTCTACCCGAGTTGCGGCGGCATCTGCTGCGTGAACGGCCGCCCGCCGCTCGAAGCCGGCGAAGCGGAGCGAATCGAGAAGAACCTCGCGAAGTTCCTGCCGCATCTGCGACCCGAGGCGAGGGAGCGCATCGAGAAGGACGGCCACCTGACGAAGCGCAAGAAGGAAGGCCTGCCCGCGCTCGCCATCTCGAAGGGCTGGTGCGTGTTCTTCAACGAGGGCTGCGTGCTCCACAAGGTGGGCGCCTCCGAAGGCGACAAGTGGAAGTTCAAGCCCTGGCGCTGCATCGCCTTCCCGCTCGAGCGCACCAAGCCGGGGCAATGGCACGTGCGCCAGTGGAAACTGAAGGGCGAGGCCTGGGACCTCTTCTGCCTGAATCCGAAGGAGTCGCCCAAGAAGGCCCGCGAGACCCTGAAGGAAGAGATCCAGTTCGCGAAGGACCTCGAGGCGGGCAAAGAGGTCTGGCGCAAGTTGAGAAGCTAGCAACGACTGCTTGTGGCCCGATCATGTTTGCACTTGAGGAACAGGTGCTGTGGAACTGACACCGTTTCGAATACCGCTCGTGGTGATGGATCTTGGTGTTCTCGTATCCATGCCTCGTGAATGCACGCTGCCAGGACACTGCACGGTGCTTCTCTCAGACATGCTGATTCGAGAATGCGCAGGCGCCCCTGACTAGCTTGGTGAACTAGTACGCCTTGAACGAATCCGCATCCAGCACCGGCTCGCGGTGTGCGCACAAGCCGAGCGCGAGTCCCAGCGCGGCAAACGTCGTCAGCATCGACGAACCGCCGGTCGAGAACAGCGGCAACGTCAGCCCGGTCAACGGCACGAGCCCCAGATTCACGCCGACGTTGATGAACACGTGCGCGGCGAAGTAGAGCGCGACGCCGCCGACCGCCAGCCGCGCGAAACGATCGCGCATCGAGCTCGCGCTGCCCATGATGAGCGCGATGAAGAGGCAGTAGAGGAACAGGATGATCGAGGTCCAGAACCACCCAGCTTCCTCCGCGATCACGGCGAACACGGAATCGCAGTCGCGCTCGGGCAGGTAGCCCGTCTCGTTCGCCACGCCCTCGCCGATCCCCTTCCCGAACACTCCGCCGTTCCCGATCGCGAGGCGCGCATGGTAGCTGTGGAAGGCGGGCCCGCCGCGCTCGGCGATGAGGTCGTCCGCTGCGAAACTGTGCTTCCACGTGTCGATGCGCTGCAATTGATAGTCGTGCACGCCGAGTTCGAGCGACACGACACAGAACGCGATCCCCGCCGTGCCCAAGAGGAAGACGCCGATGACCTTGGCTCTCGCTCCGGCCAGGTAGAGCATCCCGAGCGTGATCGGCGCGATCGTCATCGCCGTCCCCAGATCGGGTTGCAGCGCGACGAGCCCCATCGGCACGAGCGCAACGAGCAACGGCTTGCCCCAATCGCGCAGGCGCTCGAGGCGATTTCGGTACAGGACCTGCGCCAGTGCCAGGATCACACCGATCTTCGCCAGCTCGGAGGGCTGCAGGTCGAACTCGATGCCGGGGATCGTGATCCAGCGTTGCGCGCCGTTGCGCTCCGCGCCCACGACGAAAATGACGAGGAGCATCGCCATGGAGATGCCGTACAGCACGTAGGCGTTGCGCCGCAGCCACCGCGGCCGGATGGCCAACGCCACGAAGAAGGCCGGGATCGCCAGCACGACCTTCTGCATGTGCTTCGTGAACTGGATGTCCGTGCGATCGGCGAGCAGGTCTGCGTCCGACATCGCGTGAACGAACACGAGACCGAGTCCGAGCAGGAGCAGGCCGAGGGCCAGGATGTGCCAGTCGAGTTCGAACCAGCGCACGTCCCTCAGGGAGAGGATCTTGCTGGCGTCGAACAGCCTGGAACGGGGCCCCGATTCGCTCATCGCCGTTCCCCCGTCGCGAACTTCTTCACGGCGTCGCATTGGAGGAACTGCGCGGCCACGTACACCGCCGTGTGACTCGATGTCTCCGACACGTCGTGCAAGTACACGACGACGATCGCGCGCGGATTGTCGGCCGGGAACCATCCGGCGATCCAGGTGTGCTTGCGCAGCTTGCCCGCTTCCATGGCGCGACGATCATCGGGGGTCAGATCGGGCGTGTCGCGGAACGGCGCGTAGTCGCCGCTGCCCGTCTTGCAGGCGAAGTCGAAACCGAGCGAGCCCGTGTCGAGCCCCTTCCCGTGCGCCGAACCCTCGGGGCTCTCGACGACGTCGCGCATCGCGCTGCGCACGAAGGCCAGAGTCGAGTCGCTCATGGCGAGCGGACGGGACGCGGGCTCGACGACTTTCCCGCCGATCGACTTCACGATGCGGACTTCGGGCAGGCGCCCCGTGGCGAGCCCGGCTGTCGCGCGCGCCACCTGCATCGGCACGACGCTGAGCACCTGGAGCCCGTTCGCGAAGCGCATGTGCGATTCGCGAGACGTCAAGGCGAGAGCAAGTTCCTTCGGCGACAGCACTTCCTCGCGCAGACCCGAGCGTCCGCCCGATCCGAGACTCTTGATGCCCGTCGGTTGGGTGAAGCCGAACAGGTCGGCCATGGCGACGGCATCCTCGGCGCCGTACTCGAGGCCCAGTTGCGCGAAGTAGGAGTTGCACGAAACGGTGAGCGCGCGCCTCAGGTCGGACGAACCGTGTACCCCGGTGCAGTGCATGGTCTCGAAGCCGCCGCGACCGCGTCCCATGTCGCGGCATTCGAAGCGGCGATTCGGATCGAAGCCGAGCTTCTCGAGCGCGAACGCGGCCACGAACGGCTTGAACACCGAGCCCGGCGGGTTGAAGGTCGGACGTTGAAGCGTGCGTTCACGGCGCACGCCGCGCTCGAGATCGCGGCCGGGGAGCGGCGCGAGCCCCGACTCGTCGGGTGCGGACGCCGCGGCGAGGACTTCTCCTTCCGGCGTCGTCAACACGATCGCGCCGACAGGATTCTCGAACCAGCCGTTGTCCGTCTGCCCTCCCGGCGAGCGCGGGTGCGAGATCACGTCCTGCGCGGCATTCTGCAACTCGGAGTCCAGGGTGAGGACGACGTCCAGCCCGTCGCGCGGCGCTTCGAGGACGGAATCCGCGTCGTTGCGCGAACGCTCTTCGAGTCCACCGGTCTGCAGCCAGCCCGGCTTTCCGCGCAATTCCGGGTCGAGGTAGTCCTCGAGTCCGGAGGATCCCGACAACTCGTCGGCGCGCTGGACGCGCGCGGCGAGCGAGCGCATCTCGCGCTCCTCTTCGTCGCTGCGTATCACCATGAAGCGCAGTTCAGCCAGGCGCTTCTCCTCGCCGGATTGCTTCAGCAGGTCGCGCAACAGCGGCTTGCCTACCGAGCCGAGTAGCAGGCTCGCGCAGGGCTTCCCGGCCGCGTCGACCGCGACTGGCACGCGCTTCGTCGACTCGCGCACGTCGAAGCCGCGGAACAGTTCGGGGTTGCGGGCAATGCGCTCGACGAGCGCGTAGTCGGGCTCGTCGAGGAGGCGTAGGGGCCGATTGCCGCGATCGACCTGCACGAACCGGTCGCGGGCCTCGGCGCGCTTCCGGCGGCTCTCGGTGAGCGCGAGCTTTCGAATCGTCCCGTCGCCGTTCGCGACCGACGAAAGCAGGGACGAGAACAGGCGATCGGCCGCCGTGCGGCGGCGAGCATCGAGTGCGCGGGCGAGCCGCGTCAGCTCGGCGCGCGCAGCCTTGCTCTCTAGATTCGCTCGGTTCTTGCCGAACTCGGTCCACGCCGCGCTCGCGCTCGGCTCACGCAGCGGTTGGCCGTCGAGGTCGTCCTTGCTCACGAGATCCGAGACCATTCCGACGATCTTCCACGGGTCCTGCGAGTCCGGGACGATTTCGCGGAGGTCTCCGTCCTGCAGCGGCAGCACGCGCTCGGGCACCTCGACACCGCTCGGCAGGCGCGCGCCGTCGAACAAGGACGGAATCTCGTCGAGGACGGCGAGATCGGACAGATCGCGCCACGACGGCGGACGACCTTCCTCGTCACGCTCGCGGTCGCCCGCTGGCGCCTCCAGGAACGCCAGCTCGTCGAGGAGGCGCTCGGCGCGGACCGGAGGCGGCGCCAGTTCGACGTGGACGAGCGCGCGCGGCAGGGAAACGGCCTCGATCCGCGCATGGTAGATCGACTCGCGGCTCTCGATCCACGCGGTGAGGCGGGCCGCGTCCCAGCGCAACAGTCGGGCGATCCAGTCGAGATCGAAGACCGTTCTGAGACTCTCGGTCGAGACTGCGCCCGCGTCGAACCCCGTCCCAGTTTCGAACAGGTCGTCCGCGGATTCGTTCTCGAGGGTCGTGCGTGTGTCCTCGAGGAAGCCGATCATGCGCTGCAGCGGCGCCGCGTTGCTCGATTTCGCAGCGAGGGCCTCGAGGTGCAGGTACCCCGCAAGGTGAACGAGTTCCTCGCAGGACCGGTCCACGCCCGAGTGTACGCGCGCCATGAGTGCGCTCGGATCGAGCTTGCGCCGCCGCGCGATCGATTCCAGGTACGAGGGTCGGCGCGCCTCGCCCTCGAGCTTGCGGAAGAAGTTCTGCTCTTCCTTGGTGAGCATCAGCATCTGCGCGACGTAGTAGCGCAGGTCCGCCGCTCGCCGCGGGCGCAAGTCCGTGTTCGGCGACGCGGTCGGCTGCGTGCTGAAGCCGGAAGTCACGAGCGCTTCGCCGGCCCCGAATCGATCGAGATCGAGCGGCGAGAGCTTCAGCAACCCCTCGGTCATCTCGACGCGCCGAGCGTAGGCCTCGGCGATCGGCACGACGCGCATCTCCAGGCCCGAGTACGCGTGGGCCAGCATCCCGAGCGGATGTCCCCGGCGGAAGTCGCGATACTTGAACTCGATCTTGTACGTGTCCTCGTCGCGCACGAGCACGACCCCGTTTCGATCGAGGATGCTGCCGCGGTGACTCGGCAGCACGCGCGACGAACGGACCAGTCCGGCCGCCTGCTGCGCCCACACTTCGTGCTCGACGACCTGCACCTGGAACAGGCGCACGCACAGGACGCCGAGGCCGGCGAACACGATTCCGATCAAGGGTCCGAAGCGCCGCTGGGCTACCACTTGCGCCTCCGGATCGGAGTGAGGCCGGGCAGGTGCGCGAGGAGCGGGCCGGCCGCGAAAGCGAGCAGCGCGGACGTGATCGCCGCCGGGAGCGCGGCGAACACGATGCTCGTGTGCGCGGCCCCGGTCGAGGGATCGCGCATGCCGCGCGCGAATCCGAGCCAGGCGTTGAAGGCCAGCACGAAGACGAGCGCCGCGATCGTGCGCCAGAGCGGACCGGCGAGCTCGACGCTCGTTCGAGCGGCGATCATGAAGAACACGATGCCCATGAATCCCGTGAGCAGCACGATCGGCGGCTCGGGCCCGAAGGCCGCGCGCGCCAGGGTCGCGAGCAGCGCGATCAGCGGCGTGTCGCCCACTTCCGCTCGCGCCATGACCGACAGCGCGAGGACGAGGCCTATGTCGGGGACCCACCGCGATCCGCCGCTCGAGAGATGGCCTTCCAAGGCGAAGGCCCACACGGCCCAGGCGAGGAACAGGAACAAGGCGATGGCGCGTCCAGCATTCACGGCTCGTCCTCGCTCGACGCAGAACGACCGCGCCAGACGCGCAAGGACGACATCGCTCGGGCATCGCTCGCGGGCTCGACGTGGAGAGTGAACGGACTGGTGCTCGCGTCGAGTGTCCCGACGCCCACGAGGAGACCGGGCGGGAGATCGGGCTCGGCGGCGGCCGTCCAGACCTCGACCTTCACCGGGACTGCGCCCGCGCGCTCGCGCGGCACTGCCGCGGATCCTTCGAACAGGACGCCGTCGCCTGCGCTTCCGAGCGAAACGAGTTGCCCGAGCGGAATCGGCGCTGCCTGGCCTTCGAACTTGGCGAGGGCGCTGAACGCGAGGCCCGGATCGCCGAGCAGGCGCGCGTCGCTGTCGAGGGGACCGACGCGCTCGAGGCGTCCGACGAAGCGCGCTCCCATCGAGAGTGCGGCGCCCGGCAGGAGGCGCGACGCCGTCGTGAGCGCCAGCCGGCGCGTTTCGCGCAGCGGTGACGGCTCACCGGCCAGGATCACGCGCGCATCCAGCCAGGAATCCGCTTCGTACGGATCGATCGGCAGTACGGGGCCCGCCGTGCCGCGCTCCGGCGGGACGAGGATCGTGAGATGCGCGAGGCCGAAGGCGTAGTCGAGAGGCGAGCGGATGCCGAGCAGTCGCGCGCCGCGTACGTCGACTTCGAGGAGTTCACCGAGCAGGAACCCGTCGGCGAGCCGTGCGGTTCCCGGGCCCGCTTCCTCGAGGACGCGTACGACTCCGCTCGTCACCGCTCGATTGCTCGGGAATTGCACGGCGAGGTGCAGCTCGCGCTCGTCCTTCCGCCGCTTGCCGAGCACGCCTCCGACGACGAGGCGCGCGGGACCCGGAGCGTCTGCCACGACCGCAGACACGCGGAAGTCCTTGGCCGTCACCAACTCGGCGATGCACTCGCCGGGCCGCTGTGGATCGAGCTCGATCACCCGCCCGACATACGCATCGCCAGAAACGACCGGGGAACCCGGTCCCACGCCGGCGTCGACCGCGAATCGCAAACGCAGGCGGTCCTGGCTCTTCGGCACACGACCGATGACGTGGCAACCGACCCCGGCGCGACCTGTGCGCAACGCTGGATCGACGGGCATCGCGGCGGCTTGTGCAGCGAAGAGCAGTTCGCGGCTCCGCGCCCGCTCGGATTCGAACGCCGACGAGGCGTCGCTCTCCGCGGCCGTGACTTCGCCACGATTGAGCCACCGGAAGGGCTGCGCCAGTTCGGCGAGTACGCGCGCTGGCGAGAACGCCCATCCGAACGCCGTCTCGACGCTCGCCGCCGGCTTCAGCGAGAGCGCGATCAAGACGAGGAGTCCGATCAGAAACAGCGTGCCTGAACGGGAAAGGCCCAACTCACCCACACCCACTCACCGGAGCGCGCCTCGGCGCGACCAGCAACAGAGGACCAGAAACCTCGTCCCCCACCGCGCGAGGGATCCTTGGGATGATCTAGCAAATGCCCGGGAACTGTTGGAGAGCGCGACTCAGTACCGTGCCTGGCGGGGTACCTAGTCGTCTTCGTCCGACGAAAGCACCGGCGCGAACACTTCGAGGTTCTCGAGGAACACGCAGGTCCCCCGCGCCACGGCGGTCAGCGGATCGTCGGCCACGCGCGCCGGGATCGACAGCACTTCCGACATCGCCTCGGGCAGCCCGTAGAGCAAGGCTCCCCCGCCGCACAGCGTGATGCCCGTGTCGACCAGGTCGGCCGACAGTTCCGGCGGTGCTTCCTCGAGCACTCCGCGCACCGCCTCGCAGATCAGTCGCACCGGGTGACTCAAAGCCTCTCGAATCTCGATCGAGGTCACCGTCGTCTTGCGCGGCAGACCGGTCACGGAATCGCGGCCCTTCACTTCCATCGACAGTTCCTGCTTCATCGGCCAGGCCGAGCCGATCGTGAGCTTGATGCGTTCGGCCGACTGCTCGCCGATGAGCAGATTGTGGTGGCGACGCAAATGGCTGGTAATCGCCTCGTCCATCTCGTCGCCCGCGATGCGCAGCGAAGTCGAGCGCACGAGCTCGCCCAAGGCGAGGATCGCGATGTCCGTGGTGCCGCCGCCGACGTCGACGATCAACGAGCCGAACGGCTCGCGCACGGGCAGGTCGATGCCGAGCCCGGCCGCGAGCGGCTCCTCGATCAGGTACACCTTGCGCGCGCCGGCGCGCTCGGCCGAGTTGATCACGGCCCGCCTCTCGACGGCCGTGATGCCCACGGGCACGGCGATCACGACGCGCGGCTTCACCCAGTTGCGACCGGCGTGCACCTTCGTGATGAAGTAGCGCAGCATCTTCTCGGTCACGTCGAAGTCGGCGATGACGCCGTTCTTCAGCGGGCGGATGGCCTCGATGTTGCCGGGCGTCTTGCCGAGCATCGCCTTGGCTTCGTTGCCGACGGCCATGCCGCCGTTGAGCACCTCACCGGTCGTCTTGTCGACCGCGACGACGCTCGGCTCGTTGAGCACGATGCCGCGACCGCGCACGCTGACGAGCGTATTGGCCGTCCCGAGGTCGATGCCCATGTCGACGGAGAACCGGCCGAGTGCCCATTGTATGGGCTTCAGAATACTGCTCATCGACGACTCCGAAGGATCCGACCCGAGGCCGTTCCGGTTCGACGCTCCGACACATGAGAGCGGCGAAGCGAGCGGACTGCGCCGAAGGGGCGCGGACAGCCGCGGAGTCTACTCGTGTCGATGTCGCATTCAAGGACCGCCTCGCACTCGCCGAACTTCAGGAAATTGCTTTCGCACCTCCCCCGCGCCGACGCGCAAAAAAAAACGCACCCCCCGCGGGAGGTGCGTCGTGTCGATCACGCGGCGGGAGAGCCCCCGACCGGTGTCACTTCTTGAAGAACATGCCTTCGTTGAACGCGGATCCGAGGTGGTAGTCCACCAGGAGGATCGCGCCGATCAGGAGGATGGTGGTGACGATTGCGAAACCGTCGATCATCGACAGCCCGCCGGTCTTCTTGGCCTGCGGGGTCTCGGTCACCTCGGATTTGCGCGAGGTCACCTTGGTTTCACGTGAGGAAGTGGTGCGGCGTGCGGCCATGTTGGGTCTCGACCTTCGTGTGAGGCGTTTGCCGGCGGCTCAGAGACGCGTCGCCGCGCTGTCGCCCTGGCGGATGGTCTGGCCTTGGACCCTGCTCAGGATGATCGCCGAGCACATGTCCGGGTGGACGAACTCGACGCGCGCCTGGCCCTTGTAGGTCTTGCCTTCGTAGAGCTCGAAGGTGAAGCCGCGCTTGACGCCCTTGTTCGATCCGACGTTCAGGGCGACGAGGCCCGGCTCGACGGCGTTCGAAACGTCGAGCACCGCCCCGGTGATGTCGGGCATCGGGGCGAAGTCGCCCGGCTTGGCACCCGTGTTGGCGGCGAGGGTGTCGATCTGGGTCTCGAGGGAGGCGGTCTTCTTCTCCAGCGTCGTGCGGGTCTTCTCGAGGTCGGCGATCATGTTGTTCGCCTTCTCGAGGTCGTTCTTGAGCGTGTTCGCGGCCAATTCGGCGGCGTCGCGCTTGGCCTCCGCGTCGGCCTTCGCCGCTTCGGCGTCGCGCTGCGCCTTCTCCGCCTTGTCCTTGTCGCCCTGGAGGCGCGTCTTGTCGTTCGCCATGCCCTCGTACGTCGCGGCGAACTTCGTCACGTCGGCCTTGAGGTTGGCGAGCGCCGTGCTGGTGTCGGCGAGTTCCGCCTGGACACGTTCCTTGTCGTTCTTCGCCGTGGCGAGATTCGCCGTGAGGAGCGAGAGGTCCTTCTCGGCAGCGATCTTCGCGGCCTTGAGCTTGTCGACTTCCGCCGTCAGTTCGGTGCGCGTCTTCGTGAGGTCGGCCGTGACCGCGTCGTGCTTCTCGCGCCACTGCTGGTTGGTCTTGACGGCGTTCGCGGCCCATCCGAAGAAGGCCGCGGCGAGGACCAGGTTCAGTCCGATCAGGATCTTTCCAAGAGTGCTCATGCTACTCCACGTGGGCTTTGGGGCTCGAGAAGGGGGGGCGAGGCTGACTACGCTGGGTCCGAATGCTCCGTCGCCTGCCTAGAGCGGCTCGCACGACGGGGAAAACGGCTGTGGTTGCGGCGCTGGAAGGCCTTGTCCCGTAATAGGTTACGGCAGACCTCACACACCGCGGACAGAGCGAAGGGGCGCAGTATAGGGAGGCCATCGGGCACGGTCAAGCGCAGGTTGGCCTACCGCGAAGACGCGCGCCGACGGGCGCCTTCGAAGCGGGCGTTGTACCCGCTCATCCCTGGCTGGTAACCGGGCGCCTCCGACCGGGAAGAGCGAGCACGAACCCGAGCGCGATCCACACCACCATCCAGGCACGCTGGGTCGAAACGTAGGCCGGTCGAGGCGCGCTGACGCCTGCGGGGGCGCTGGGCACGGGCACCACCACGCGCAGGAGTCCCGGCACCATCCGGTCGCGCCCCAGCACCTCCAGGCGCGCCACTTCGCGCCCGTCTGGACCGATCACGGCCGTGATGCCGGCATTGGTGGCGCGCACGATCGAGCGGCCGGTCTCGAGCGCGAGCAGCCGGCTGAACGCCATCATCTGATCGTACTCCCAGCTCTCCCGGTACCAGGCCTCGTTGCTGGCGACGAGGTGGAAGTCGAGCTCCCCGCTCTGGAGCGGGTCGACGTACGGCCCCTCGAAGGCGTTGTCGAAGCACACGGTCGTGCCCGCGCGCCAGGACTTCCCGTCCTGTCCTTCGAGCGTGAGGACCTGCGTCGTGTCGAACGCGACCAGGTCGGGGACGTAGCCCGCGAGCGCGAACGCCGTGTCGCGCACCCAGCCGAAGCGCTCGAGCCCGGCCAGATGCTCCGCCCCGGGGACGAGGTGCACCTTTCCACCGACCCCGATCCGCTCGCCGCGCGGATTCCAAGCCACGATCGCGTTCGATCGCCGCAGTGCTCCCGCGACGGGCGCGTAGTGCTCGACGCCGCAGACGAAGCTCGTTCCCTTCGGCAGCAGCGGGCGCCGGCGTCCGTGCCCGAACAGGAACTCACCCACGAGCTTCGACTCGACGTCGCGCATGTCGTCGATGTCGCGCCGCTCGAGCGGATGCCGGGCGTAGGGCACCGAGCGCGCGCCGGAGTCGAACGCGGCGCCGATGTCGGGCGCACCCAGCGGGTAGGGAAAGATCGTCTCGCCCCACGCCACGACGTCGAGCGGCTCCCGGTCGCGCTCGCTCTCGGAAACGCCGCGTTGCGTGAGCGCGAAGAGCTCGGTCAGCATCTCCTCGCCCGACTGCAGCGACATCTTGCGTTCCTGTGCGAACGAGGGCTGGACGAGGAGCATGCGCGGGCCGGGTGCCGTCGCGGGCGCCGACGTGGCGAATGCGAACACGACGCACCGCGTGGTCGGAGCGCGCGCGCGCGCTACGAGGCGCTTCGAGCGCGCGAGCGGGATTCCCGCAGCCCGCGCGCGCCACAGGTCGGCGATGCCGCCGGAAAGCGCGGCGAGGGCGAACGACAGCCCGGCGGTTCCCCACACGCGCGCCGCGCCCGAAAGCCACAGTTCGGCGTGCGCGTGGTGTCCGAGTCGCATCCATCCGAATCCGAAGGGCGGCTCGACGACGAGTCGCAACGTCTCGAGCGCGACCCACGCGCACGGCACGCTGACCGCGAGCGGCCAGGTCCGCGCGAGCCGCCGCAGGAGCACGCCGGCGCAGGCCATGTAGACCGCCGGCACGAGCGCGACGGCGATCAACGTGATCCAGATGACGTATGTGCTCCAGAAGCAGATCGCCGAGATGCCGATCGCCGCCGCGAGCCACTCCGCTGCGAACGCGCGCTTTCCCGGTCGACTGCACACGAGCGCCCACGGCACGAGCGCTATCGCGGCGACGAACCACAGTCCGTCGCGCGTGACCATGCCCGGCGTGGCAATGA
This sequence comes from Planctomycetota bacterium, assembly GCA_044228955.1. Taxonomy (GTDB): domain Bacteria; phylum Planctomycetota; class UBA1135; order UBA1135; genus JAEUIA01. Next base: position 19,170 of record JBGATY010000056.1, read on the forward strand.
AAAGGAGTCCCCACGTGCCGAGCGCGGCGACGAGGCGCCTTTTCGGTCGCACGGTTTCCTGATCGGGGGAGCTCACGGAGCGCGCCAGATCACCACGACCCCGGCACGGCCTCAAGCCCGGTCTCTCGGAAGTGACGAGGCGCCGATTCGCACCGAACGCTCGGCGAGGCCGCGCTCGTTGCGCCCCGTCCGCCGGCGTCTCTTCGTTCAGCTCGAGGCGCGTCCCCCGACCCGCGCGGGATTCGAGCGGGAAGGAGGCCTTTCCGATCCTTGGTTCAGAAACCCTCGGCGAATGCCGTCGAGCGGCAGGCGAGAGCGCGCATCCACGCGAGCCGAGGATCAGCGTGAAACGTCTCGAGGGGGTGGCGGGACGACTCGTCGGGAACGCGCACGGACAGCTCGCCGATGCTCGCCGGAGTGTTCTCGATCTCCGGCGCCACGGCCCCGATCGCCAGGTGCTCCTGCTCGTAGAGGATGCCGTCGAGCTGCGCCTTCAGCTTCGGATCG
>JBGATY010000057.1:0-8457 GCA_044228955.1 Planctomycetota bacterium
GGCACTCGTCGAGTGGTCGTCCCTCCACCTGCCCGCGCAGGACGGCTCCGGTCAGATCGAGGACGAGGTCCTTGGCTCCGGACACGAGGATCGCGGCCGAGTCGTCCTCGTCCACCCGCGCCGGTAGCACATGCAGTCCAGGCCAAAGCCGTCGCACGCCAGTTCCGGTGACGGTGAGTTGCGTGCCGGGGACCGCAAACAGGTTCGGCTTCTCGACGACCGCGGTCGCGCTCGAAGCGACCGGCGTCTCGCGCATGGAACCGCACGCCGCAAGCAGGACAGCGCAACACACGACGGTCGGCAGCCTGGATTTCGACATGGGGTCTCTCACACCAAACGAGCGCGCCTCTGCCTGGATCCTACATCGAATCCGGCCGAAACCGCGCGCGCTTCCTGCCGCTGTTCCGTCCACTCCGTCTGCCGTTCGAACGCGCGCCGAAACTCGAACTCGTTCCGCTCGCGAGCATGGGCTATCCTTCGTCGGTGACCACGCCGAACTCACGCATCGCATCCTCGGGCATCACGCTCGCCCCCGAGATCCCGATCTGCCAGACCGATCTCCCGCTCGACTGGTATCAATCGGAATTCAAACCCTACGCGGAAGAGTATTTGGCGCTTCCGGACCGCAAACCGGGCACGGTCATGCCCTGGCTGGACCGCTACGCGATTCCGGCGACAAAGCACTTCGGCGACTCACTGTTGTTGCTGGCGCACTTCTACATGGGCGGCGAGATCGTGAAGCTCGTCGAGCGCTACGGCGGCAAGATCGCCGACAGTTATGCGCTGGCGCTGCAAGCGGCGCGCAACCCGGAGAAGAAGGTGATCGTCGAGTCGGCCGTGCACTTCATGGCCGAGTCCATCGCGATCCTCGCCTCCGACGACCAGTCCGTGTGGATCACGAATCCCAAGGCCGGCTGCACGATGGAGATGCTGGCGAAGGACCACATGGTCCTGCCCGCCGCGGAGCAGTTGATCGAGCGTTACGGCGACGATCTGCTCGTGATCGCCTACATGAACACGAGCGGCCGGCTGAAGGCACTCGCCGGTCGTACCGGTGGCGCGGTGTGCACGAGTTCGAACGCGCACTTGATCGTCGACTGGGCGCGCAAGCAGAAGAAGAAGATCCTCTTCGTTCCCGACCACCACTTGGGCCGCAACACGGCGTGGAAGCTCGGCATGGATCTGTCGCGCGTCGTGCAGTTGCCCGACCCGCAAGTGTGGCGGCAGCTGAAAATCGACGAGCGCACGGTCGAGGGCGGGTTCAAGGCGCTCGACCAGGCCGAGATGATCCTGTGGGGCAGCTACTGCGGCGTGCACACCGTGTTCTCGAAGCGCCACGTCGAGTGGTGGAAAGCGCGCGGCTGGCGCGTGCTCGTGCATCCCGAATCGCCGCTCGAGTGCGTGCAGGCCGCCGACGGTTCGGGCTCGACCGACTACTTGTGGAAAGCCGTGATGGTGGCGAAGTCCGGGGACAAGCTCGCGATCGGCACCGAGGGCCACTTCGTGCGCAACGCGCGTGAACAAGGCCGGCAAAGGGGCGTCGAAGTGATGCACCTCGCGGACATTCCCGACAACGAATTCAAGACGGCCGGGTGCGGTTGCGCGACGATGAGCCGCAACGATCCGCCCCACCTGGCCGGGATGCTGGACCTCCTGCGCAAGGGCCGGGCCCCCGACATCAACCGCGTCCTGGCGGGGGACATGATCGACGAGCGCACGGCCGCTCGCGATCGACTCTCGCCGGCCGAGCGCAAGGAGCTGATCGGGTTCGCGCGCAGATCGCTCGAGCGGATGGTGGACATCACCGAAGCGGCTACCTGAGCGATGGCGTGCGGCCTGTTGCCCACTCCCGGATTCACGGTTCGTGGTAGATTCAGCCGCAAGAGCGGAGCCGACCCGGCCCGCGCCGTTCCCACTTCCCATTCGTCCCAGGCGAGCCCGGACAAGCAGGCTCAGAATGCACCCATGAATTTTGCCCCTCGCACCACGAGTTTCGCCGTGGCACTGTGTGCTCTCGCGGCGAGTTCACTCGCACAGAGCTTCAACCTCGACGTCGGCGCGAATGTCTCGGCGCCGCTCCCGGCGACCACCTACGGCGCCGCCGCGAATCAGCCCGGTTTCTGGTCCAACGTCGGCAGCACGGCGCAGACAGCCGTCACGCTCAAGGATCTGGTCACGAACACGATCACGTCGGTCACGATCACCCCGACGGGCGGCTGGGGCGATTTCTACGTGGCCACGCCCTCGTGGCCCGGCGACGACACCCAGCTCATGGCCGACGCGAGCGACGTCGCCAACCTCGGCGTGCCGCCGAACGGCGGACTGATCACGTGGGTGATCGCGGGCCTCACGGCCGGCAACTACACGATCTACACCTACGCGCTCGCTCCCGATTTTCCGGCGACCTACACGACGACGGTAGACGTCACGGGTGCGCCCGAGGGTGCTCAAACCTGCACGGGAGCGTGGGCCGGCTCGCCTCACGTCCTCGGCGTCTCCTATGCCCGGCACACGGTCACGATCACGGCGGGCCAGAACATCACCGTGCTCACGTCGAACAGCACGACGAATCCGGCGACCAACTTCGGATCGGTGAACGGCTTCCAGATCGTGCTCGATCCGAGCACGCAATCGACGCCATTCTGCGCGGGTGACGCGGTCGGAACGACGTGCGTCGCGTGCGGCAACAACGGCGCTCCGGGAAAGGGCTGCGCGAACTCGTCGTTCGCGGGCGGAGCGCTGCTCACGAACAGCGGCATCGCGTCGGTCGGAGCGGACACGCTAACGCTGACGGCGAGTTCGATCCCGGGTCCGGGCCTGTTCTTCCAGGCCGACGGACTCGCGGCCTCGCCGGTCGGATTCGGCGACGGCATGTTGTGCGCGACGGTGGGCATCAAGCGCCTCGGCGTCGTCTTCCCCGTGGCCGGATCGGCGACTTTCCCCGGTGGATTGACCCCGAACCCGATCAGCGTCGGCGGCGGTCCGATCTCGGCCGGCAACACCAAGCACTATCAGTGTTGGTACCGCGATGCGGCGGCCTTCTGCACGGCGAGCACGTTCAATACGTCGAATGGAGTGAGTTTGACCTGGGTCCCGTGACGCGGGCGGTGCATTCACCGTCACCCTTCCGTGGAGGGTTCCCCGCGGGTGACTGGTTGCGTCGCGTCTGAGCGGCGCATCCGCTTCGCCCGCACTCCCCATCGCTGCGCCAGGATCGCACTCGGCCTCGTGACCCCTGTCACGCGGCCGATTCCATTCCCGCCTTCGCATGGAGCGCCCGATTCGGCAGGACTGGCGTGGTCCGGGTACAAGAGTCACATGGTCGGCGCTCTTCGACTCCTCGCACTCTGCCTGCTCGGCTCGATCGCGTCTGCGCAAACGGTGTTCGAGGTCGAACCGAACGGCACGAAGGCCGAGGCTACCGCGGTCACGCTCGGGCCATTCGGAACGCTCGCGGGCAGCTCGACCGGCACCGGCGTCGCGGTGGGCGACACCACGCAGTCGAGCGCGGACATGTTCCGCGTGCGGACGACGCCGCTCCCGCCCGGCATCTACCGCCATTCGTTGACGATCACCGGCAGCTGTTGTCCGCAACCCGCCACCTCGATCCGCGGCCTCGACCAGACAGGCATCGTCGGCGTCGGCGGCACCGCGGGCACGACGGACGTTGCGATCCAGATCGTAGGGACCTCTCCCACGCGTTCGTGGTACGGCTTCGGACGTCAGGAGGAGATCTACTACCGCGTCACCGGCGACCCGGCCGTGTTCGGCGGCTACAACGCGTATTTCGCGACGACGACCGTGACGCCTGTGACGATCGCGCCCGTGTTCGAGAGTTCGACGCCGATCACGATCGAGACGACGGGCCAGGCGAGCGTCGACACGGAAGTGATGGTCTTCGACGCCCAGTTCAACCCGGTGCCCGGTGCGTTGAACGACGACGAGTTCCAGGGACCGAGCACGCAGTCGCGGCTCACACGCTCGCTGCCCTCGGGCACGTACTACCTCGCGCTGTCCGCGGCGAGCCTGGCCTCGGATCAGACCGCGGCCGCCGACGATGACAATGTCTCGCGGCCTCTCACGGACTTCCCAGATGCCGTCGTTGCGTCCTACCCAAGCCCCGTCGGGATCGCGTTCTGGAACTTCCGCATAGGCGCGTCCAACGGCACTCACGTGCAAATTGTCACATCAGGTGGGCCCGAGACCGACGTGGTGCGCTGGTACCGCTTCACGACCGCGCCGGGCGCTCCGCCCATCGGCGCGCCGGCGAACGACGCCTGTTCGGCGGCGACGGCGATCACGCCCGGCGCTTACGTGATGGGGACGCTCACCACGGCGACCCACGACGGTTCGGCCTCCTGCGATCCGGGTGGAACGGCGTCGAAGGACGTGTGGTATGCGTTCACGAATCCGCTTGCGACGACTTCGCGCTGCCGGGTCGAGACGTGCACGACCGGCACGAGCGACGTGCTCTTGTCGGCGTACGCGGGTTGCGGAGGAGCCGAACTCGCGTGCAACGACGACTGCGCCGGATCACCGTGCGGCGGGCCGGCGGCGTGCCTGGAGTTCCTCCTCGCTCCCGGGCAGGCGACTTGGATCCGCGTCAGCGACAAGGGGCTCGGGGCGTTCGATTTCACGCTCCGGCTCACCAACGACGAGGCCTTTCCCTCCAACGACTCGTGCGCGATGCCGCTGCCGATCGCTGGGCTCGTCTACTACGCAATCGAGAATGCAGGCGCGACGACGGGGCTGGAGGGACAGAACGAGTCTCTCTGCAACTCGTTCGGGACGACCGCGATCGGACGCGACCTTTGGTACACGTGGACGTCTACGCGGACAGGAACGGTCACCGTCGCGACGTGCGGAGCGCTCGACGACGGCTACAGCATCGACGCGAAGATCGCCGTCTATCTCGGCGCCGGTTGTCCCAGTGGTGCTGCGATCGCGTGCAACGACAACACGCCCGCACCGTGCGCCGCCGGGGGCTTGAACGCCCAAGCCACGTTCACGGCCGTGTGCAGCCAGACCTACACGATCCAGGTCGGCTCGGGACCGAGCAGCGCACTCCCCCTCTCCGGCCAGTTCTTCCTCGCGAGCGGGGCCGCGAGTTGCAGCACGAACTCGTCGACGTTCTGCCTCGGCGACGGAAGTTCTGGAGCCTGTCCATGTGGCAACGCGGGCGCCGGCGGAAACGGTTGCGCGAGCGCGAACTTCGCCTCCGGCGCACGGCTCGTCGCCACGGGCCAGGCGAGCCTGTCGAACGACACGCTCGTACTCACGGCGCTGAACGTGCCCGGACCGACCTATTTCCTGCAGGGCGATCCTCCGCCGCTCGCGGGTGTGGCGCTCGGAGACGGCCTGTTGTGCCTGGGCTCGATCGTGCGCCTGTTCGTCGTCGTGCCATCGAGCGGCGTCGCCGCGTATCCGGGCGCAGCCGCTCCGAATCCGATCAGCGTGCAGGGTTCGGTCACCGGAGGGACGAAGCTGTACCAGGCCTGGTATCGATCCGTGCCCGGGTTGTGCGGTCAGGGGAACTTCGATCTGACCCAGGGCGTGCGCTTGGACTGGGGACCCTGAGCCGGCGCGATTCGCCGGCTGCAGCCGTGGAGGAGCACGCGTCCGTCAGGCGAGGCCCCTCCCCGAATCTCAGCCGCGCTCCACGTCCCAAACCGCCGCGCCGAAGTGATCCCACGGCAGGCGTCCCTCGTCGCACTGCTCGTCCGTCGAGAACTGCACGTCGACGAAGTAGATGATCGCGCACGGGGACGCCGGCCGCAGGTTCTTGCAGCCGTGCGCCACGCCCGGCGGGATCCGCACCAGCCGCGAGTTCCCGTCGCCGAGGACGAAGCGCATGACCATCCCCTCGGTCGGCGAGCCCTTGCGCACGTCGGCGAGCACGAGCAGCAGCTTGTCGCTCGGCGGCACGTACCACACGTCGGTCTGGCGCGTGTGCAAGTGGAAGGCCTTGATCGCGAGCGGCTCGAGCACCGAGTAGTTCACCTGTCTCACGGTGAAGCCCGGCAATTGCTTGTGGATGCCGCCGTCGAGCCGGCCGAGCTCGGTCATCGCGCCGCCGTCGTCGTTGAAGCGCTTGAGCTCGACGATCTCGAGCCCTTCGATCTTCTTCTTCGCCGAGTAGTCCTGCTTGGCGTACCTGGCCTGCGCCTGTGCGTTGAATTGCGTCATGAGGGGGGGGAACGGGGGAGGAGGATCCGAACGAGCGCGATCAGCATCCACGAGAGCGAAGCCGCGCGCAACGGTAGACTCCTACCCCCATGTCCCCCACCCGCAAAGATCAGAACGCACGCTGCCACGTCGGCGGCGCGCAGGGTTCCTCCGCCCAGCGTGAGCTCGTCCACAAGTCGGTCGCCGAGGTCGAGGGCCTCGACCAGTTGCTCGAGAACTGCCTGCCCTCCTTCGGCGGCGCGTACTTGCGCCGTCTGTGGGTGCTGCTCGACGAAGCCGTCGGGCAGGGACTGCCCATGACGCTGTCGATTTCCGGACCCGTGACCGTTTCAGGTCAGCACTATGCGTGGCTCGGTCCGCTGCTCGACACCGGCTGGTTCGCGTACATGTCGACGACGGACGCCGTGTGCTACCACGATGGACACCGGGCGCTCGACAGCGCGAAGGAACACCCGTTCCACGAGGTCGCGATCTTCGGCGACGACGCCGCGCTGCGCGACGAGAAGACGATCCGCGTCACGGACATCGGCTTCGACGAGGACATCCTGCTCGATCAGGACGCGTTCATCTCGGCTGTTCTCCAGGAGGCCGAGTTCCAGAAGAAGATGACCGGCACGGAATTCCGCTGGCGACTCGGACGGCGCTATGCGGCCCAGGAAAAGCACAACTCCGTGCGCGAGGGTCTGCTCGCGTTGTGCCAGCGCAAGTCGATCCCGATCTTCGTCGGCGCGCCCGGCGACGGGTCGGTGTTCCTGAATTCGATGAAGCTGTGGGCGCTCGCCGCGATCGACGGCAAGCGTCACGACTTCGATCTCGATCTGCACAAGGAAGTGTTCGAGAGCTGCGCCTATCACTACTGGGGTCTGCGCGAGAGCGACACGCATGCGCTCGGCACGTTGATCCTCGGCGGCGGTGTGCCGAAGAACTACAACCTGCAACCCGAGCCGGCGTTGAGCCAGATCCTCGGTTTGCCCGACATCGCGGGCTACTTGTACGACGTCCAGATCACCACGGCGCCCGTGACCGACGGGTCCTTGAGCTCGTGTCCGCCCGCCGAAGCCGTGACGTGGGGCAAGGTCGACAAGGACAACTTCAAGAGCACGTGCGAAAGCATGCAGTGCGACTATTCGATCGTGATGCCGTTCCTCGTCAAGGCGCTGCTCGAGAAGCGCGCGCGCTACGAGCTCTGGGCCGGCCGCATGGGCCGCGAAGCCCTGTTCGCGAAGCACCCGGGCGCGAAGGGCTACTTGCGCGACCCGGCCGGATACAGGCTGTACGACCGGCGCGACGAGCTGATGAAGAAGCTCTTCGCCGACGTGAAGAAGGAACTCCCGCGTCTGCGCAAGGAGAGCGCCTATCCGCTCGCGAAGCTCGAGGAGGAGACCTCGAGCGGCAGGCGGAAGGCCGTCAAGCGCAAGGCGACTAGGCGCCCCAGGTGATGCTGAGCGCGCTCGTCAGGTTGAACGTCGCCGGCGTGCAGAACGCCGCCGCGTCGCGATACCAGCACTGGTAGAACTTCGTGTCACCCGCGGCGATCGGCGCTCCTCCGACGCTGATCGGATTCGGCGTGAGCCCGCCCGGGTACGCGGCCGCATTCGCCGTCGGGAACACGACGCCGAGGCGAATGATGCCTACCCCCGCGCACAGCAAACCGTCGCCGAACTGGGGCACGGGCCCGGAGAGCGCGTTGGCCTGGAAGAACAACCCCGGTCCGGTGATGTTCGAGGCGTTGAGCACGAGCGTGTCGCCGCCGATGCTCGCGGCGCCCAGAGCGAGCAGCTTGCCGCCCAAGGTGAGCGAATTCAGGCAGCCGGAGCTGGACCCGACCGTGCTGTTGTTTCCGCACGGGCAGGCTGTGGACGAACCATCACCGAAGCAGACCGGCGTACCCGTCGTCGGCAACGAGATCGAGAACGTGAGCAGGTTGAGGTCCAGGAACACGCCCGGTCCCGCGACCACGAAATTGAACACGCAGTAGAACGGCCCCGACCACATGCCGACGTTCGTGAGCGGGTTCGAGGAATTGAAGGACGAGCCGTTGCAGTCGCTGTAGTCGAACCCGAGGTTCCCGCCGCCGACGAGCGGGCCAGAGTTGAGGTAGATGCCGTCCACGGCCGGGTCCTGGTTGCGCATGCTCACCGTGGCCACGGCGGAATTGAGCCCGGTGCTGGCGCTGCCGATGGTGAGCAGGAAGGTCGGTTGGTCGATCACGTAGCTCGTGGTGCTCGCCGACAACGGAGTGCCCGGCGTGTTGACCTCGAATGTCAGGGT
>JBGATY010000057.1:8467-19170 GCA_044228955.1 Planctomycetota bacterium
GCTGACCTTCACGCAGTCCCAGTCTTCGATGCCGGCGCGCCCGGGGCTCTCCAGCGCCGCGCAGCTCCCGTCACAGCCGCCCAACAGCGTCCCGCCGACCGCCCCGGAGGCGGCCGACCCGCCGGCGAGCGTCCCCGTGGCACGGAAGATCGCCTGTCCGGCATGGGCGTCGAGCGAGCAAGCGGCGAAAATGGCGAGGGCGAAAAGGGTGCGGAACATGGGCGACTCCTGTGGGACTGGGTAGAGCGTCTACACCCTGATCTTCTCCGGTGGAGCGCTGGGCGTCCATTGACCTTTGGGGAGGCCGCAGGGCATCACCACAGCCACGAGGCGCCCTTTTCCACGCTCGCGGCCGTCACCCGCCGGCCCCGCAGCCCGTCGACGATGCCGAGCCCCTTCGCGAGCACGCTTTTTCCCCGGCCGCGGAACACGCCCGCGAGCCACAGGAACGGAAGCGTGAGGACGTCGAACAGGACGAAGCGCAGCCAGTGCGAAGTGCGCGCGTGGGCGCGCAGGAACCACACCGAGTTCACACCCATCATGTACTTGCGGCGCGGGTTGTAGCCGCCTCCGGTCGCGCTGCTCGAGGCGTGGAGCGCGGCCACGTCGCCGACGAGCTGGATTTCGTAGCCGCGACGCGACGCGCGCAGACACAGGTCCACGTCCTCCATGTACGCGAAGTAGCCCGCGTCGAAGACCCCCACTTCCTCGAGCAACTCGCGCCGCGCCAGCAGGGCGCACCCCGGGATGTAGTCGACCGCTTTCTGGTGCCGGAATTCCGGTCCGTCCCGCTCGCCGTGGCCGAGCAGGGTCGAGAGGTTCTGCCTCCACGTCATCATGCCCCCGGCGCACCACACGACCGATGGATCCTGCATGTACAGGACACGCGGACCGACGATGCCGATCGAACGCTTGCTCGACAGCACGGCGGTCAGGCGCTCGAGAGTTCCGCGGGGCAGGACGACGTCGTTGTTCACGAAGAACACGGCGTCGGCGCGGGCCGCGATCGCGGCCGCGGCACCCTGATTCGCCGCCGCGCCGAAGCCCAGGTTCGAACCGTTCTCGACGCGCGTGACTGCCGGGAACAGGTCCGCCACGCGTTCGCGAGAGCCATCCCTCGACCCGTTGTCGACGAACACGACGTCCGTGGGCGCGATGCCGGCGTCGAGCAGCGAGCGGATGCACGCGACGTTGGCTTCGCCACCGTTCCAATTCACGACGACCACGATGACCCGCACGTCATTCACTCCGGATCGGGGTCGGCACGCTCGACCCTCGACGTGACGGAGCCCTGCGCCAGGCGCGTGACGAGCGTTTCACCGACCGCGACCGCGGCCGCGTCACGTACCGGCGGCCCGCCGCTCGCTCGAACGGTGATCGAGTAGCCGCGCGAGAGCACGGCGAGCGGCGACACGGCCGAGAGCGAGCGCTCGGAGAGTTCGAGGCGTCGCAGCCGCGCCTCGAGCCGCCGCTGTGAGGCCTGCTTCAGACGCTCCAGGAGCGCGTCGAGGCGGGCCGAGGCGCGCTCGAGCGTGAGCGCTGGACTCTGGCGCGAAAGCCTCGAGGAGACGCGCTCCAGGCGGCTCGCGGCGGCGGACACGCGCGACGACACGAGCCCACGCAGGGATCTGCCCAGCGCGACCACGTGCTCGTCCCGTCGCGCGAGCATGGTGCGCGGATCCTTCAGGTGCGACGAGGCCGCGCTGCGTTCGAGTCGATGCGCGCGCGCGAGCAGGACCGAGTCGATCGCGCGACCGAGGTCGTTGCGCGCGTTCGCGAGCGCGTCCAGGAACGCGGCACGTTCGGGGATCACCGTCTGCGCTGCGTCGGTAGGCGTGTGGGCGCGCAGATCGGCGACGAGGTCGCACAACGTCGTGTCGGTTTCGTGCCCGACGCCCGACACGACGGGGACGGTACACGCGCGGATCGCCTCGAGCACCGGGAGTTCATTGAACGCCCACAAGTCCTCGAGCGATCCCCCGCCGCGACACACGACGATCACGTCGACACTCGAGGCGTCGAGTCGAGCGATCGCGGCCGCGATCTCCTTGGCGGCAGCCGGCCCCTGCACGCTGGTGTGCGCGAGTCGCACGGGATACAGCGGCCAGCGCAGGGAGCGCGTGCGCAGGAAGTCCTGGAACGCGGCGCCGTCGCGACTCGTCACGACCCCGATCACGCGCGGCAGGGCGGGAAGCGGACGATGGCGATCGAACCATCCTGCGGTCTTGAGCTTCGCCTTCAGCTCCTCGAGCTTCGCGAGCAGAGCCCCGAGCCCGGCCATCTCGATCTTCGACACGTTGAGCGAGTAGGTCCCGCGCGGCGCGTACACGTCGAGCTTGCCGTGCACGACGACCTGCGCGCCTTCCTTGAGTTGGACCTTGGCGAGGGCGCCGGCCTGGCTGCGCCAGACCGTGCACGCGATCTTCGCGTCGATGTCCTTCAGATCGAAGTACGTGTGCCCCGAAGCTGCGGTCGTGATGCGCGTCACCTCGCCCTCGACGGCGACGCGACCGAGGTCCTCGAGTTGCGCCTTGATCGCGCGCGTCAGCTCCGACACGCCGAACAACTTCAGCGCGGGCGGCGGGGGCGGATCCTCCTTCGGTTCCCAGTCGAAGGGATCGGTGTTCGCGCTCGGCTTCGCCATCCGCGCTGTTCTACTTGCCCGCGGTGGGTCGTGTCTCGCCCAGCGGTTCGAGGCCCGGAATTCCGGCCTTTTCCCACCGCGAAACGTCGGCCCGCGGCAGGAAGATGCGGCAGCGACCGTCGAGGAAAGGGGTCTTGGAATCGCCCTTCACGTGACTGCCGCCCTCGAGCGAGAGCTGCAGCCCGAGCGGTTCGCGGTAGATCGCCATGCGGTCCGCGAAGTAGCGGCGTTCGACGCGGCCGTCCTTGTCGAGCCGATCGAGTGCGACGTCGCGGAACACGCGACCCTGCACGCCGCCGATGCCCTGCACGCGGTACCAGCCCGAGGCCGCCTCGCCCTTCAGGAGATCGTTCAGGCTCGCCCGGAGCGCCCCGAGGTCGTGTCGGGCGTCGTCGATGTCGCGCTCGCGCTCGAGCGAGCCGAACAGCTCCGGGACGCTCTCGATCCACGGCTTCGGATCGCACTCGGGGAGCGCGATTCGCCGCACACCGGCGCGGCCGGACTCGTCGGGCGGTCCGCCTTCGAACGCGATCTTTACTCCGCCGCGCCGCTCGTAGCCCTCTTCGAGGACGAGCGTCACCATGCGCGCGGCACGACTGCCTTCGAGGCGCAGGCGCTCGGCAGAGATCGCGCCGAGCGGACGGCCGCGATCGTCGAGCACGCGCAGCACGACCGGTCCGACGAAGGAACCGTGCAGTTCGCCGGACTCGAGCAGGTCGAGGCTCGTCACCTGCTCAGCCGCGAGCAGCGTGCGCAGCGAGAAATAGATCGCGCGGTCGCGGACGTCGGTCGCGCTGCGCAGCTCCGCAGCTGCGGGCGGCACGGCCGGGACCGGCGGAGTCGGCGTCGGCGTCGCGGCAGCGGGGTCCTCGCGCGGATCGGTCGACACGTCGAGGATCTTCGGCCTGGCATCCGGAACCCGCGGGGTGAATGCCGGCATCGGACTGGTGGCGAGCGACTTCAACTGCGCGATGCCCTGCGTGAAGCGCAGGAATTCGCGTTCGCGTTCGAGGCGCGCGTCCCCGACGGTCGCAAGTTCGCCGCGCAGGCGCACGACCTCCGCCTCGAGATCCCCGACGCGTGCCTGTGCCGCCTCGAGTTCGGTGCGCAGGCGGGCGCAGTCGTCCGCAGCCGTGATCGTGGCGACCACGGCGATCGCGCACGAGCAGAGCGACACGTGAAAGGGCTTCATTTCGCCTCGCCGGCCGTCATGCCGTTCGCGTTCGCGGCCGAACGCACGCGCGCCAGGGTGGTCTGGATCTCCCGCGCCGGAACTTCCGCCGAGTGCAGGACCACCGGCCGTTCGCAGCACGTCTCGAAGCGCGCGTCCGCGCCGGGCGCGCGGCCCCACAGGAGCAAGCTCACGCGGTTTTCCACCGGCACGAGCGCCGTGGGCGGCGCGACGAGTGCCGCGAGAGGATCGACGATCAAAGACGGCGAAACGGCAGGGAAGGCCGTGAGCGCGACTCCACGCTCGTCCTCGACCCGGGCGCCGACGAGGTCGAATCCACGCCCGCCCTCTTCTGCGTTCGCGACCGCGCGCAACTCGACGAGACACTGGAATGGCTCGCCCGTGGACAGCCCGAACCGGGCGCGCAAGGCCTCGGCATCGAACGACTGCCGCGCGGATTCGCCGTGCAAGCGGGCGATGCGCACACTCAGCCGGCGACCGTCCTCGAGCACGAGTTCCCCGCTCGTGCCGGGCACGAGCTCGACATCCTCGCGCACCGGTTCCTTGGGGCTCGAACCGCTCGGCCGCTGCGCCCGCCACGCCAACATCCACGCCGCCGCGCAAGCGACCGCGACCAGCGCGAACAGGACCGGCGTGACGACCCCACGGCGCATCACTTCATGTCGTCCCAGTTCTTGGCCTTGTTCTTGTTCCACCAGTCGCGCCACTTGTCCGGATCGCGCTCCTCGTACTTCGACAGCTTCCCGAGGGAGGAAATGATCGCCGCATTGATGGTGTCGTAGCGCTCGCGCGCGATCGTGTCGTTCGGCGTGCTCTGCGTCAGATCGTGGGCGGCGGTCACGATCTTGAGCAGCGCTTCGAAGGCCTTCTTGCGCGTGGCGAGATCGGAACCGCTGAACTCGCCGAGTGCCTCGCCCGACGCGGCCACGATGGGGGCGTCCTTGTCGTTCAGGAGGTTGATCAAGGGCTCGACGGCGTCCTTGGCATCCTTCGTCTTTCCGAGCGAACGGATCAGCGTCGAACGAACCGCGATCTGCTTCTTCAGGTTCTTGTTGTCGATGGCGGCGACGATCGTCTTCGTGCTCTCCGGGCCCATGACGCCGAGAGCGGTCGCGGCCGTGATGAAGAGTCCGTTGTTGGGCACGCCCTCCTTCTCGTCCGTGCGCCGCAAGTCGAACACCTTGCCGAGGGCGGTCACGATCGCGGCCTTGTCCTTGGGACCCGACTTCTGGAACTCCGGGATGATCTTGTCGACCACGGCGATGGCATCGCGGTCCTCCGAGCCCTTCTTCTCGGTGTGGGCCTTGAAGCTCTTGAGGAGTTCCTCGACCTCCGGGCGCTTGTCGGGAACCGGCGCGGGATCCTCGGCGCGGAGCATCGCGACGGAGGGGCTGTCCACTGCCGGCGACAGCGCTTGGAGCGGGAGAAGGGCCAAGAAGAGAGTTTGGAGCATGGAGGGAACCTGCGTCGACCTGGTGCCTGCGGGGTGCGCGTCATTACGTCACCAAGAGACCCTCCCCGCAAGATCCGTGCGCGCGACGCACAAGGAGGTCGTTTCCTCCCGAGCGTCCGGGACTGTGTCTCCAGTCGGCGGGCTCGCGTGCCCCGCGCCGAGGGGGCGGTCTTTCGACGCCCGCGATCGACGGCGGGCGGGCCCGTGCTCCGCTCAGGGCTCCCCCGCGAGCGTTTCCACGAGCTTCTGGGCCTTCGCCAGGGTCTCACGCTCCTCCGCCGCGGCGTCCGACGACCAGGTGATGCCGCCGCCGACGTGGAACGACACTTCGCCGCCTTCCGGAGTTGGACGCCACACGAGGGTGCGGATCAGGATGTTCCAGGCCGCGTGCCCGCGCAGGTCGACGAACCCCAGCGCGCCCGTGAAAAAGCCCCGGCCCTCGCGCTCGAGTTCGGCGATGTGTCGCATCGCGGCGACCTTCGGCGCGCCGGTGATCGAACCGCCGGGAAAGAGCGCTTCGAGCACGTCGACCGCGTCGCGCCCGGGAGCGAGTTCGGCCGTCACGTCGGCGGTCAGGTGGTGCACTCCGGCATAGCTCTCGAGCCGCGGGAACGATTCGACCCGCACGGAGCCGACGCGCGCGATGCGCCCGAGGTCGTTGCGTTCGAGATCGACGATCATGGCGAGTTCGGCCCGGTCCTTCGCGCTCGCGAGCAGTGCTTTGGCGTTGCGTCGATCGACGTCGCGATCGGTCGAGCGCGCTGCCGTGCCCTTGATCGGCCGCGTGCGCGCGGTCGAGCCGTCGCACTCGACGAACAACTCGGGCGAGGCCGAGAGCAGCGCCCCGCGCGGCATGCGCGTGATTCCAGAACATGCGCGCTCGTCCCAGTCGAGATAGGCCATGTACGGAGCGGGATTCACGCACCGCAGACGTGCGTAGAGATCGACGGGATGACCGGCCATCGCGCGCGTGAAGCGGTGCGCGAGGTTCGCCTGGTAGAGATCCCCAGCCGCGATGCGTTCGCGCAGGACTTCGATGCGGCGCCTGTGTTCCGTGGGACTCGTGCAGCGCACGAGCGGTCCGATCGGACGCGGGCGAGTGCGTTCGAGGCACGGTTGAGCGAGGAGGCCCTCGATCAGGGCACGTCGTCGCTCGATTCCGGGACGACCATCGTCGCACTCGTGGAGCACGAGCCAGGCTCGCCCTTCGCCCTCGTCGCGGACGACGAAGTCGCCGTACACGCCGCCGACGACGCGCGGCGACCCCCACGTGTCGTCCTCCAGGCGGAGCCCGCGCTCGCCAGCCACCCCGAGGTCGTACGACAGCGCACCCAGGAAACCGCCGTGAAACGGACCGGGAATCGGGTCGCCCCCCCCCGCACGAGAGCCGGCAAGCGTTGCGCGTATGCCCGCGATCGAACTCGGCGTGGTCACGTTCGCGAGCGGATCGAACGCGACGAGGCTCCACTCGCGCGGCGAGCCGGAGGCGCTGTCGAGCGCGACCAGACCGCGCCGGGATCGCAGGCGCGAGAGGACCTCGTCCGGGGCAACGTCCGCTTTCAGTTCGAAGACGCTCGCGGAGCGCATCGCGAGATCTCCCTCAGGCCTCGATAGCGCTCGCCACGGACTTGCGCGGAAACGTCGCTCCGAAGCGGACGTGGTACCAGCGCGCGAGCAGGCACGAACAGGCCAGCACCGCCGCGCCCACGAGGAACGGAACGCGCGACCCGTAGGCGAAGACGAAGCCCGCGACGGGCGGGCCGACCATGCGCGCGAGGCTCGACACCGATTGGTTCATGCCGAGGTACGCGCCTTGTTCGTGCTCGGGTGTCGAGCGCGACACGAGGCTCGAGAGCGACGGATTGTTGAGGCCGAATCCGAGCGGCATGATCAGGCAACCGCCGATGACCCAGCCCCACGTCGGAGCGAAAGCGACGATCAGGAAGCCGAGGCCGAGCAGGAAGGGACCCGCGATGGCGAGCTTCGTCTCGCCGTAGCGCGGCACGAGCCGGCGAATCAACCCGCCCTGGATGATCGCGGAGATGATGCCGATCCCCATCAGGTAGCGCCCGGCGATCGGAGCGGCCGCCAGCACGGCCTCCATGCTCGCCTTCTCGAGTCCGCCCTCGACGTGGAAGATCGCGGGAAAGTCGGCCAGGCCGAAGCGCGTGAACATCGTCTCGAACGACGTGAACGCGAAGATGAAGGCGAACGAGAGCAGCAACGGGATGCCGATGCGCGCTTCGGAAAACGCGCGGCGCACCTGCCCGAAACCGAACACGCGCGAGCCCTCCGCCTTGCGCGCGACCTCGGGCAGCGTGAGAAGGCCGAACAAGGCCGCGGACAGGGAGAATCCGGCGGCCACGAAGCCCGGCGCCTGGGGCGAGATCCGGGTCAGTTCTCCACCGAATCCCGGACCGAGCGTGAAGCCGAGTCCGAACGCGGCGCCGAGCACCCCCATGCCTCGCGCTCGATTCTCGGGAGTCGTGACGTCGGCGATGTAGGCCTGCGCGGTGGAGATGTTCGCGCCGAAGAACCCGGCCAGGAGTCGGGACACGACGAGTAGCGGAAGCGAGTGGGAGTACGCGAACAGCACGTACGAACCAGCCGTTCCGAGCAGTCCGCCAACGAGCACCGGCTTGCGTCCGATCTTGTCCGACAGGCGCCCCCACATGGGCGCGAACAGGAACTGCATGCCCGAGAAGGCCGAGAACAGCAGGCCCACCTGGAGTTCGCTGGCGTGGTAGGCGAGCGAGTACACGGGCAAGAGCGGGATCACGATCCCAAAGCCCAAAAGGTCGATGAAGACGACGAGGAAGATGAAGAGGAGCGGCGACCTGCCCGCGCCGCGCGCTGCTTTCTCCGTCATGGGTCGGCGCAGGATAGCAGAAAGAAGTGCCGGGCCGGGGACTTGAGTCCGGCCTGGGTTTCAGCCGATCTTCCAGGTCATCATGAAGCAGCTTCTTTCAGCGTGCGCGTTGGTGCTCCTCGTTTCCGGCGGCGTGGCGTTCAGCCAGGGTGAAGGCCAGAGCCAGGCCGGTGCGGACAAGCGCGTCGAGATGCTCGAGGGCGAACTCGCCGCGCTGAAGCAAAAGAGCGAGGCCAGCGCGGCCGATCTCGCCGAGACGAAGGCGCTGCTCTCGAAGACGCTGACGTACCTGGAGGCGCAGTCGAAGAGCGCCGGCACGATGGCCGCGACGCTGGACGAGGCGGAACGGCTCGGGTTCACCTACGGCATCAATCCCGAGTCGCGCACGACGCTCCTGCGCGGCTGGCGCGAGCAGCTCACGGCCGCTCAGGCGGCTTTGCCGACACCTTCCGCCCCGAAGGCGGAGGCTTTGAAGACCGGCGCCAAGAAGCAGTGAGCGGTCCAACAGGGATCCGGTGAACGTCCGGGCGTGAGAGGATAGAGTCCTCGGGCGCGTGCGCGAATTCCGCGGCGCGCGGCCTCCACGTCCACACGCGCGATCCCCCGATGACACTTCGCTTCGGTCTCGTCCTCGCCGCCACGGCATCCCTGCTCTCCGTTCCGCTCGCCGCACAGACGACGAAGCCCGCGCAGGACAAACGCGCGAAGGCCGACGCACCTGAACCCGAGGCACCGCGCAACCTGAAGGTCGTCGAGCAGAAGGAGATCGAGGCGGCGATCCAACGCGGGCGCCAGCTCTTGCTCACGTGCCAGGAAGCCGGACCCGGCAAGACGCAGGCGAAGCGCGAATGGCCGTACGAGGGGGTCGTGCGCGTGAAGGAGGAGATCCCGATCGGTTACCGCATCGGCGGGACGGCCATCTGCGCGATGGCGCTGATCGACACGGCCGGGAACGACAAGGACCTCGGGTCCAAGGCCGCGATCGAGCGCGCGCAGGACTTCATCCTGGAGGCCCTGGAGCATCCGCTGATGTCGACCGACTTCGAGAAGGGGTACGACACGCGCGGCTGGGGACACGCCTACGCGCTGGCCTTCCTCCTGAAGCGGCACGGCCCGCGCACGGGTGAGACGAACGACGCGATCGAGAAGAAGATCGTCGAGTTGATCGCGATCCTGCAGCAGACGCAGCTCCTGGAACGCGGTGGCTGGAACTATTCGCGCCCCAAGGGCAACGAATCCTCTCCGGCCACGTTCATGACCGCGCCGACGCTGCAGATCCTGTTCGAGGCCCGCCGACTCGGTTTCCCGGTCGACGACGAGACGATCCTGAAGGCGCTGAAGTCGCTCGAGGACGCGCGGCTCGATTCGGGTGCGTTCCAGTACGGCACGAATCCCGAGCGCAAGAGCGGCAAGGGTTTCGAGGACGTGCCCGGCGCGACCGGACGCTCGCCCGTGTGCGAAACGACGCTCCTGCTCGCCGGCCGGGGCAGCGTCGAGCGCGTGCGTTCGTCGCTCGACGCCTTCTTCGAGCACTGGCGCTGGCTCGAGCAGCGCCGCCGGCAGACGGGCACGCACGTGGCCCCGTACATGATCGCTCCCTACTACTTCTTCTACGCGCACCGTTTCGCCGCGCAGGCCATCGAGTTCCTGCCGGAGGCGGAGCGCGCCGGGTACCGCGCGAAGCTCTACTCGCTCCTGTGGCACGTGCGCGAGGAAGACGGCGGCTGGAACGACCGCGTGTTCCCGCGCAGCGAGAATTTCGGGACCGCGATGACGCTCTGTGCTCTGCACGAGCCGCTCGCGGCCCGTCCGGCGAGCTACGAGACGCCGAAAACCGGCTCGGAGGCCAAGTGAGTCGCGGCCTGCTGATGCTTTGCGCGGGCCTGAACGGGCTGCTGCTCGCCTGCGCCGCGCTCGCGCCCTCGAGCGCGCCCACCGGCGACGGCTGGCGGACCGACCGCGCCTGGTACGACGGTCTGGCCGAGAAGTGCGTGTACGCGGCGACGCGCACGATCTACGGCAAGGTGCGCTCGTACGAGGCGACCGCATACACGAACAAGGAACAGGTCGATCCGGCGACGACATGCAAGTCGAAGTCCAACGTTGGCGTCGAAATGTTCAAGCACCACTGGTCCGAGCGCGTGCCGACCGAGAAGTACGACTACGACTTCTCGACGATGACCTACACGAGCGTCGCGGACATGAGCGCCTACAAGTTGAGCGCGGCGACAGAGGAGGACTGTGGAGCCTCGTTCAAGGAAGCGTGGCGCGACGGCCAGCGCCTGAAGTGGCTCGATTCCGTGTACTTCCCCGATGGAGGCCGACGCGAAGGCGCGGTGAAGGACGGGGACGCGGTTTTCTTCGACGCGCTCACGCTGCGCCTGCGCGATTTCGACTTCGCCGACAAGAAGGACCTGAGGCTCCGCGTCGTGCCGATGCAGAAGGACACGCATCAGGTGTCGTTCGAGCCGCTCGCTCGCACCGTGAGGTACGTCGGCACGAGCGCGGTCGAAGTCCCGTTCGGCAAACTCGAGTGCCACGAGCT
>JBGATY010000058.1:0-19111 GCA_044228955.1 Planctomycetota bacterium
GGCGGGGCCGTGCGCAGCGGCCACAGATGTCGAGCCTGATCGGATTGTCTAGCGAGCGCTGGTCGCTGCAACGCGCCATCGACGCCTTGCGCGACTCGGCCCGGCAGGCCGGCCGGCCGGGCCTCGTGTGGGTCGTCGGACTGCTCTATCCCTCGGTCGGGATCGGCCTGTCGTTGATATCCAGCGTCCTGTTCCCCGGCGAGGCCGACCCCGATGCGGTGACGATCGGTGTGATCGACTCGCGCTGGCATGGGCCCGATGCGCTCCGGATCGCGTCCTTCCTGTTCGGCGGCATGATCTGCATCGCTCTCGTCGGCTTCCCGCTGTTCCGCCTCGTCGCCGGATTGGCGCGCGTCTCGCCGCAGGAGGTCTGGTCGCAGGCCTGCGAGGGCCGGCGCACGCCGCGCATCCGGACGCTGTGGCGGAACGGCTCGGGCATGACCCTGTCCGTGATCGCACTCTGGCTCCTCCTCACGATCACGATCGGTCTGTCCTTCTGCGTGATCGCGTGGCCGGCTGGGCACGTCATCCACGCCGGCTCTCCGCGCAATGCGGAGGAATTCGTGCGCCTCATTCCCGCGATCTTCTTCCTCGGGCCGCTCGTGCTCCTGTTCGTGTCGTACGCGCTGGCGATGGCCGTGCTGACGCAGCTCGCGCTGCACAGCCTCGCGCACAATCGCCGTGGCATCGGCTCGGCCCTCCTGCACGGCTGGCGCATCATGCGGCACGACGTGCGCGCGACGGTGCGGGCGGTGCTCGTCGACGTGCTCCTGACCGTCGCGATCCTGCTCGCGACGACGATGATCGGCAGCGTGATCCCCTTCGACTGGGTCGACTGGATCGTCGGCATCCTGCTCACCGGCTTCGCCGGCGTGGCCCGAGCGGCGTACTGGGCTCGTGCGTATCGCGCCCTGGGCGGACTGTCCCCGGACGACGGGGTGCCGGGACTACCGCAAACGGGATGAAGTGGTGACCGCGGTAGGGCTCGAACCTACGACCTGATGATTAAGAGTCACCTGCTCTACCGACTGAGCTACGCGGCCACACGAGGGGCGGAGATTCTGTCAACTCGGGGCGCGAGTTGGAAGAGGGTGCCTCGCACCCGGTGAGTCAGCGCGGCGCGCCGGGCCCCGGGTAGCCGAGGCGCTCGAGTTCCCTGCGGCGCGCGGGGCTCAGCGCGGGCCGCGGGGCCAAAACGAGCGGAGGGGGCCGGTTGCGCACGCGCTCGAGGAGGAGCCCGCGCAGGAGTTCCACGTCCCCGGGGTGCGAAGCCGAGAGATCGTTCGTCTCGCCGGGATCGAGGGCGATGTCGTAGAGCCGGTTCGCAACACCGCCATCCGTGATCAGCTTGAGGCCGGCGTGGAAGAGCGCCTTCTGTTCGCGCGTTCCGTACAGCAGCCAGCCGCTCTCGATGTCGCGGGGCGGCAGCTCGTTTCCGCCGAACGCGGGCACGAGAGAGCGTCCCTCGGCTGCGCCGAGCGCCTCGACTCCCATGAGTTCGAGAATCGTCGGACACACGTCGAGGGTCGTCACGGGAGTCGTCACGAAGCGCCCGGCCGGCACGCGACCGTCCGCCACGAATCCGAGCGGGACTCGCAGGAGTTCACCGTGCATTCCATGCCCGTGCTCGTAGCCGCCGTGCTCCCAGAACTCCTCGCCGTGGTCGGAGTGGAACACGACGAGCGTGTCCTTCGACAGTCCGCTCGCGTCGAGGAACTCGACCAGCTTCCCGATCGCCGCATCGGTGGACGCAATTTCGGCGTCGTACAGATCGGCGAAGATCTTCTTCGTCGCCGCGTCGACCTGCGACGTGCGCAGCGTGTCGAGCGTGGGCGGGTAGTTGGCGAGAGATCGCACCGAAACGCCGGCGAAACGCTCGTCGTAGGGCGCGGGCGGCGTGTACGGGGCATGCGGATCCATGAGGTGCAGGAAGCAGAACCACGGCGCGCTGCCTTGTTTGCCGATCCAGTCCCGCGCGAGTTCGACACCCGCGGTCGCTCGGTTCAGGTACATGGTCCAGCGCTCGAAGCCGCGGTCGATGCCGAGCGCGCCGTCGAGGTAGGGATTGGAGACGAAGCCTCCGGTCCGATAGCCGCGTTGCGCGAGGTGCGCCGCGAGCGTGCTCACGTGCGGGTCGAGCATCTCGAAGTCGCCGGGCTCGAGCGCGCGGCCGTCCAGGAAACTCCCCTCGCGCGACGGCGAGACCCCGGCGCGGTGGCGCGCCGGCGAGAGGCCGGTGAACAGCGTGCCATAGGAAGGCAAAGTCCAGGGCGCGACCGAGATCGCGTGCTGAAAACGCGTCCCGCGGGCGAGGAACGTGTCGATGCACGGCGTCGTTTCTTTTCCGTAGCCCTGGCTCTGCATGCGGTCCGCGCGCAGCGCATCCACCGAGATCACGAGCAGGTTGGGCTTCGACTTGAAGCGCCGTGTGTCCGACGCCCGCGGCGGCGTGATGCACACCTTCACGCCGGGAGGCGCCGAAGGAGCGCGCGCGAGGATCACGAGGCGCGCGCCTTCCTCGGGCCGCACCATGTCTTGTTCGTGCAGCGCGGTCCAGGCGTGCGCCGCATCGTGCAGCGTGCGCTTTTCGTGAACGAGCACGGACTCGCGCGTCTTCGACACGAGTCGCATCTCGCACTCGACGACGAGTTCGTCCCTGTCCGCGCCCTGCGGCACGATCAGCGCGAATGCGCTCGTGAGATCGAGCGGGCCGGCCATCGGAATCGACACTTCGACCGCGGCACCGGGATCGACGACGTAGGCGTCGCGCGCGTCGGACACGGCCCACGTGCCCTCGAGCGCCCACGAGGGCACGGTCGGATCGGGCAACTGCGCCGTCGCGCGTGCAGTGTCCATTTCGATCACGACTCGCGTGATCGGCGGGAGCTTCGGCACGTCCGTACGCTGTCCGCAGGCTGCGAACACGAGGGCGAGTGCCGGGATCACGTACGTGCGCATCGGGCGTCGCGGAAACATGGCGAAGGCCACTTGGGGAGGTGGTGAGCGAGGACGGGATCGAACCGTCGACCTACTGGTTAAAAGCCAGTTGCTCTACCGACTGAGCTACTCGCCCGCCCATGTGCCCCGCGACCGGATCGCGGGGCGGAGAAGATAGCGAAAGTGCGGCGCGTGCGGTACCGGCAGCTTTCCAGCAGGGCTCGACGATCGCGGCCGCTTGCCGCGGCCGCACTCGTTCGAATCGGGGAGGAGCCTGCCGTCCCCGCGCTAGACCTCCATCACCTCGGCGGTCTTCTTGTCCTGCACGGTCGAGATCTTGTCCTCGTACTCCTTCAGGAGCTTCTGAATCTCCTCGTGGAGCTTCTTGTTCTCGTCCTCGGTCAGCTTGGAGTCCTTGTGCAACTGATCGGCGTGCTTGTTCTGGTCGCGGCGCGCATTGCGCATCGCGATGCGGGCTTCCTCGCACAGCTCCTTGACGCGCGTCGCGTACTTCTTGCGCTGATCGCCCGACAAGGGCGGCATCGTCACGCGCAGCACCTTGCCGTCGGACTGCGGCTGGATGCCGAGGTCCGACTTCTGGATCGCCTTCTCGATGTCCTTCAGCGCCGACATGTCGAACGGCTTGATCATGATCTGCCGCGGCTCGGGGATCGAGATCTGCGCCACCTGCGAGAGCGGGCTCATCGTCCCGTAGTACTCCACGCGGATGTGGTCGACGAGCGCCGGCGAAGCGCGTGACGTGCGGATCGTCTTGAGTTGGTCGATGACGTGATGGAGCGCCTTCTCCATCTTGTCCTTCGTGTCCTTGATGACGAGTTGATAGCTCATGTGTTCAGCTCCGGATTCGAGTGCCGAGCTTTTCGCCGCGGATCACCCGTTCGAGATTGCCTTCCTCCAACATGTTGAACACGACGATCTGCAAACGGTTCTCCATCGCGAGGGTGATCGCGGTGCCGTCCATGACGCGCAGTCCCTGGCTCAACACTTCCATGTACGTGACTTCCTCGTAGCGCCGCGCGTCCTTCACGCGTTTCGGATCGGCGGTGTAGACGCCGTCGACCTTCGTCGCCTTCAGGAGCACCTCGCACTCGAGTTCGGTCGCGCGCAACGCGGCGGCGGTGTCCGTGGTGAAGAACGGATTGCCCGTGCCGGCCGCGAGGATCACGACGCGGCCCTTCTCGAGGTGGCTGAGCGCCTTGCGGCGCACGAACGGTTCGGCGACCGCGTGGACCTCGATCGCGGTCAGGACGCGCGTCTCCAGACCTTGCTGTTCGAGCGCGTCGGAGAGCGCCAGCCCGTTGATCACGGTGCCGAGCATCCCCATGTAGTCGGCGCTCGCGCGGTGCCCGCCGAGCTTCGAGAACTCGGCGCCGCGCAGGATGTTGCCGCCCCCGCACACGATCGCCATCTCCACGCCGAGTGCCGCGACGCGCGCGACCTGCCGCGCGATGGACTGCACCGCCTCGGGCGAGATGCCGTGGCCCGTGGTCTCGTCGCCGAGCGCTTCACCGGAGAGCTTCAGGAGAACGCGCTGGTATGAGGTCATGGTGTGAGTGGGCGAGGAAGGCGCCGAATTGTCGCGAACTTGCGGTCGGGCTGCAAAGGCTTGCCGGACTGTCGCAAGTTCCTCCAGTGAATGTCGCGCGAAAGCGCGCGACGTGAATTCGCCGCTACCGGCCGATGCGCACGTTCGTGAAGCCGGCGATCGTCGAGCCCTTGCCGAGGCTCTCCTCGAGGACCTTCTGGACGGTCTTCGAGTCGTCGAACACCCACTTCTGCTCGGGGAGGATCACGTCGGAGAAGAACTTGTCGAGCTTGCCCTTGACGATCTTCTCCTGCATCTCGGCCGGCTTGCCCTTCACTTCCTCGAGGTAGATCGCCTTCTCGCGCTCGATCTCCGCGGCGGGAATCTCCTCGCGGCGAATGGCGAGCGGAGCGGGCACCATCGAGACGATGTGCTGGCACAGCTGCTTCAGGAAGGCTTGCGCCTTGTCCTCGTCCGCATCGGTCGTAACCGACACGAGCGCGGCCTTCTTCTTGTCGTGGTGCACGTACGTGCCCACGCGGCCCTTCATGTTCTCGTAGCGCTGGATCTTCGCGACCTGCGTGTTCTCGCCGAGCTTGCCGATGAAGAGCTTGATCGACTCGCCGAGCGGCTGCCCGTTGCGCGTGTCCTTGGCCGT
The DNA here is from genome assembly GCA_044228955.1 of Planctomycetota bacterium. GTDB lineage: Bacteria > Planctomycetota > UBA1135 > UBA1135 > JAEUIA01. Next base: position 5,142 of record JBGATY010000058.1, read on the forward strand.
GAGCAGCGCATCGATCGAGGCCGGGTTGCCCTCGGCGACGTTCTTCACGACCTCCGACAGGAGACCGTTGAAGTCGTCGGTCGCCGCGACGAAGTCCGTCTCGCACGTGAGCGCCGCGAGGGCGCCGACGCGCGATTTCGGCGCGATCCACGTCGCGACGCGACCCTCGCCCATCTCGCGCGAGGCCTTCTTCTCGGCCGTCTTGAGGCCCGCCTTGCGCAGGACGTCGACCGCCGCTTCCTCGTCGCCCTTCGCGGTGTCGAGCGCGCGCTTGCATTCCATGAGTCCGGCGCCCGTGCGCTCGCGCAGACGGCGCACCATGTCGGGATTGATCTCAGGCATTGAGGGTTGTCTCGCTTATCAGGGAGTTCGGACGAACGTTCGCAAAGGGAAGCTGTTTCCCTCCGATATGGCGCGCGGATCTACCGCGCGCTGCCGCCACGCGGCGGCAACTATGCCCCGCCGCGCCTACCGCCGCCGGGACCCGAGGGAGTTACGCCGTCGCCTTCCTCGTCCTCGCCGCCACGGCCGCGGCGTCCGCGACCACCGGCCGCGGCGCCTTCGGGCAGCTTGTTGCCGCGCGTCGGGCGCGGCTCGTCGCCCATCGGCATCTGCATGCCGTCTTCGTGCTTCTCGGCGACGCCCATCGAGGCGAGACGCTCGCGGTGATTCGCCGAGCCTTCCTCGACCGCCTTGACGAGCTGATCGACGAGCAGGCGCACCGACTTCAGGGCGTCATCGTTACCCGGGATGATGATGTCGACCATCGACGGATCGCAATCGGTGTCGAGGATGCCGATCACGACGAGACCCATGCGACGGGCTTCACGCACCGCGTTGGCCTCGCGCGCCGGATCGACGACGACCATCGCGCCGGGCATGCCGCCCATCTCGCGGATGCCGCCGAGGTTGCGGGTGATCTTGCGGCGCTCGCGGCGCAGGCTGGAGAGCATCTTCTTCGAGTACTGAGCGGCCGCGCCGCCGTCTTCCTCGATCTTCTCGAGTTCTTCGAGGCGCTTGAGTCGCGAGCGAATGACCGAGAAGTTGGTCAGCGTGCCGCCGATCCAACGTTCGGTGACGATGGGCATGCCGGTCCTCTGACCGGCGTCCTGGATGACGCCCTTCACTTGTCGCTTGGTGCCGACCCAGAGGATCGTGCTGCCTTCTTGAGCGAGGTGGAAGGTGAGTTTCTGAGCCCGCAAGATGCCCCGCAGGGTCTCGCGCAGGTCGATGATGTGGATGAGGTTGCGACGCCCGTGAATGTACGGGAGCATCTTCGGATTCCACCGCGAAACGCGGCATCCGAAATGCACACCAGCATCGATGAGTTGTTGGACTTGGACGGTTTCCATGAAGACGAACTTCGCGCCCGAAACAAGGCGTCTCGAACACGGCGCCCGGGAGGACGCTTTTTTTTGTCGGTCGCGACCGTGAGGCCGTGCCGCCAAGCGCGGGTGTGACGGCGCGCGGGGCTTGGGGACCGCTCGCCGACAGAGGACGCGTGAAAGCGCGCCGACCGCACTCCGTCCCGGGGGGGAATCCGGGGGGCTTGCGGGGGCGAGAATGATACCGGCGGAGGCTTCCCAGTCAAACGCCGGCGTCGGCCGGGGGGCCGTGCGAGGGCTATACTTTCACGCCGTTTCCTGCGCTCGAGGCGACGGTTCCCGCCATGGAAACCAATGCCCAAATCGTCCTGCTCGCCTGCGATCACCGCGGAAACGGCCTGGCGAGCGCCCTGACGGGCCTTTCTCGGGCGGATTGGCGCGTCGAGACGTCCGCGTCGGTCGTGAAATCGCTCGAGGCCGCCGCGGCGCTCGCGCCCTCCGTCCTGGTCCTCGACCCGCTCGTGGAAGGCGGTCGAGCGGAGCTCGAGACGATCCTCGCTCGGATGGACGATGCCTCCCGGCCGGCCGTACTCCTCCTGTTCGATCCCGCGCGTCCGGAGCCGGCGCTCTTCACGGCCTCGGTGCTCGAGCTCTCGAATTTCGATCTCGCCCAGCGGGGCGCGAGAAGCGACGAGATCGCGATGCGCGTGGAGCGGCTCGTTCAGGAACGCGCCCGGGGGCGCGAGCTGGTCGAGCTGCGCCACCAGGCGCTGCACGACGATGGTACAGGCCTGTTGCGACCGCGCGCGTTCCAGGCGCGACTGCTCGAGCACTTCGGCGCCGCGCAGCGACACACACTCGATCTCGCGCTCGTGCTGGTCGATCTCGATCGCTTCGGCTCCGTGAACAAGACCTTCGACCACGTCGTCGGCGACCGCATCCTCGCGCGCGTCGGCGAAGCGGTGCGCGCCGCACTGCGCGCGGAAGACGTGGCCGGCCGCATTGGCGGGGACGAGTTCGCGGTGGTCCTCCCCTACACGCAGAAAGTCGACGCCGCCCACGTCGCGTTGCGCCTCTTGCAGGAAATCCGCCTCGTCTCGGGCATCTTCCCCGGCGCTTCCAAGCCGATCACGGTCTCGGCTTCGCTCGGTTTCGAGACTTTCGACGGCAAGGACCTGGAGAACGTCGAGGCCTTGCGCACGCACGCTGAAGTCGCTCTGCGGGCTGCGAAGCGCGCCGGCGGCGATCGCGGCGTGTACTACCGCTCGCTGCCGAAGTAGTCGCTCGCCCGCGTTGACCGTTTCACGGGCCGGGGATCTAATGTCCCTCTTCCCGCTCGTCGATCGAAAACGAACCATGACCCTCGGAGAGACTTGGATGAGCCGGGTGCGGTCCCTCCTCGGGATGCGCAGACGGGCGATCCACGAAGAGCGGGTCGACCTGGCGACGTGGGAGAAGCGCATCCAGCGCATCGTCGAGGCCGAGGTCCAGCGTGTGCTCCCCCACATCGGTGCGGACGCGGTGATCGTCGACGTGGGCGCGAACGTGGGGCTCTTCACCGCCGCGATCCTCGAGGCGCGGCCGAATGCGCGTGCGTTCCTGTTCGAGCCGGTGAAGGTGTACGCCGACCGCGCGCGCGCGCGTTTCGCCAAGAACCCGAACGTGGTCGTCGAACATCTCGCGCTCTCCGACGAAAACGGCAAGACGACGATCTACAAGCCGCGCCACAATCCCGGCGGCAACTCGATCGTGAAGGTCCAAGTCGACAAGTACACGCGCGAGAACGCGGTCGTGTGGGACGCGGAAGAAGTCGAAGTGCGCGTGTTCGACGACTGGGCCAAGGAGCACGGCGTGACGCGCGTCGACTTCCTGAAGACCGACACGGAAGGCAACGACTACGCGGTGTTGAAAGGCGTGCTCCCCTTCCTCGATCGCACGGGCTCGCATCCGGTGATCCTGGCCGAGCTCCTGTCGAAGACCCTGCACCACGCCTGGGACGAGCAGCAGGCCTGCGTCGAACACCTCTACCGTCTGGGCTACGCGCGCGTCGACATGGAGAACATGCGCGAGATCGAGGACCTGCTCTTCCTGCCCGGCGACGCCGCGGCTGCGCAGAAGCGCTGATGAAACGGATCCTCGGGGCCTTCCGGAACAAGTTCTTCCGCGACGCGGCCACGTTGCAGATCGGTTCGCTCCTCAACGCCTTCGGCAACTTCGCGTCGGCCGCGCTGCTGGCGCACCTGCTCGGGCCGAAGAGCCAGGGCCAGTTCTACGTCGCGGTCTCGCTGTATTCGCTGCTGTGGTTCCTCGTGAATCAGGGCCTGTTGCAGGCCACCGTCGCCCAGGTCGCCGCCGCGAACGCGCGCGGGCAGCGGGGCAAGGTCGCGGCGTGGCTGGCGTGGCTCTTGAAGTCGAACCTCGTGTTCGGCGTGGTCCTGTGCGCGATCGGATTCCTCGTCCTGCCGTTCGTCGCGCGCCACTGGCTCAGCAGCGAAGCGGAGGTCGGCACATGGGCGGCGCTGCTCGCGATCTCCCCCATCCTCGAGACGCCGCGGATCGTCGCGTGCGCGGCGATGCACGGCACGCGGCGCATGGTGCCGTTCGCGCAGACCGAGAACGCCCAGGAGGCGATGCGCGTGTTCCTCGTCGTCGTCGGGGCGCTCATCACGAATTCGGCGATGGGCGCCGTGCTCGGGACGATCGCTTCGTCGCTGCTCGGCTCCGTCGCGGCGGTGGAGCTGTATCGGCGCGAGCGGCTCAACCAGGACTCGCCTCTGCCCTCGTTCGCCGAGATCCGCGCGCACGTGCGCGACGTGCCGATGACGCTCGGGACCGCGCTCGGCGTGAAGCTCGGGATCGTGCGCAACCTGAATGCGCTGTGCATGGAGGTCATCCCTTCGCTCCTGATCGAGAAATTCGGCTCGACGGAGTGGGTTGCCTACCTGCGCATCGCGCAGCGCCTGATGAAGGTGCCGCTGATGCTCATGCAGGGCGTCAACCGCACGAGCGTACCGGCTTTCAGCGAACTCGCCGGCCTGAAGGACGTCGCGCGCCTGCGCCGCCTGTACTTCAAGACGAGCCTGCTTTCGGGCGCGTTCATCTCGTTCGGGGTGTTGCTCGCGATGCCCTTTCTGGGCTGGATCCTGGCGCGCACGTTCCCCGCCGATTACGTGCGTCCCGTGTCCACCACGTGCTGGATCCTCCTGCCCGGGTTCATCGTGATGTCCTTCAGCGTCGCGAACGACACGTTCTACCTGATCACCAACACGCTCAAGGTCGCGGTCGTGATCTCGGTCGCGGCCATGATCCCGAGCGTGATCCTCGTCGCGTACCTGGCGTGGGCCTATCCGACGACCGGCGTGGCCTGGGGCCTGTCGATCAACATGGCCTCGAGCTCGCTGCACATCCTCTACGCCGCGTACTGGTTCCGGAACCATCGACGCACGGCCGAGGACCTGTCGGTGCTCGATCCGCTCGACCAGGAACCCGATCTCGAGACGCCGGCCGAGTGAGCGCTACTTCGCGCTCGACCCGCGCACCAGCATCAACTGCAGCCAATCGGCGCGATCGGCGACGAAATTGTCCTCGCCCGTGTCGACCTCGAGCACGAGTTCCTTCGCGCCGAGCAGGCTCGGTGGTTCGAGCTTGACCGCGAGCGGAGCTTCGCCGCCGTGCACGATCCGGCTCTCGAAGCGCGGCTTGCCGTCGACGATCACGCGAAAACGCACCGATCCGTGGCTCTCGAGCCGGAGGACCGAATCGTCGACCGCGCACAGTCCGCTCAGGCTCTCGTACGTCCCGTCGAGGGCCCACACCATGCGGCTCGGAGCGTGCACCCCGATCCCGCGCGCAAACGTTCTGCCGGATGCGGAAAGCGGACCGTCCAGTACCGACGCGTCGAACCTGTGCACCCACCGCAGCCCGAAGTCGTCGCCGAACGGCGCGGACGGCGCGGCCTCCTTCGGCGCGAGGTCGGAGAGGAACACGACGCGGCCGTCGTCGACGAGCACCTGCGCCACCAGTCCGGCCGGCAGGCGCAGGGCTTCGCCGCCGCGCCGCTCGAGCGCCACCCCCTGCGAATCGATCTTCTCGAGCGCGCCGAAAAGGCGCGTCCGGTTGACGAGGTCGACCACGATGGGAACCTTGCCCTCGCCGAGCGGAGAGCGCTCGCTCGAACCGGTGTCGACGAACAGCGCCACCAGTTCGCTCCACGACACTTCGAGCGAGCCAATGCGATCGTCGTGGAACTTCAAGCTCGTCTCGCCGAAGGACTCGACCCCGCCGTCGATGCGCTCGATCGTCTCGTTCTTCTTGCGATAGACACGATCACCCTCCTTGGCGCGCTCGAGCGGCGCGTTCCACGTCGAAGGAATGCGCGAGCGGAACGTGATCGAGCGCAGGTCCTCGAGGGCGGCTCGCGCGCGCACGTCCGACCCGAGCGCGACGAAGAGCGCTTCGTCGTCCGCGCGCTGCAGCGTGCCGACGAGCCGCTCGCCGCCCTTGAGCTCGAGGGTCGCGACCGCGGACCCGCCGCTCTCGATGGGAGGCGGGAACCCCTCGAAACGCACGACGTGCGCCCCGAGGAGGCGCGGGTCGGTGGTCTCGAATCCCGCCAGAGCGCGGACGAGAGCTCCGCCCGAAACGCCGTCGAGCACGACGCGCGGCCCGCTGACGCCCTCGCTCTGGAGGGCCTCGACAGGAAGAGGCGTGAAGAGGAGAACTGCGAGTGCGAACAGGTTGATCTGCAAGGCGTGAATCCTCCGCGCGAGCCGACGTTGTCGTGTGGTCTGACCCCACCGTGCTCGGGGCATCCCTCGTAGACTATCCGAGCATCTCCGCGCAACCTGAATGACGAGTTCAAGAGCGCGTCCGCAGGCCTCGAAACGACGAACCCCGCCCATGACACGCCTTCCGCCGTCGATCCGCGCCCTGTACGCGTCCGCCGCGCTGCTCCTCGCCGCGAGCGTGTTCGCCGGAGGCTCGAGCGAGAATGCGCTCTTGATCGTGGACCCCTCGAGTCCCGTCTCCCTGTACGTCGGCAACTACTACAGGAACGCTCGCGGCATTCCCGACCGCAACGTCGTGTACTTCGCGCCGAATCCAGGCCAATATTCGAACTTCAGGGACGCGACGCAGCTCGCGTTCCTCGGCGCGCTCGAGAACCAGGGCGTTGCCGATCACATCGACTACGTCGTGCTGACGCCCGGCATCGGATTCGCGATGAGCGCGAGCGGCCTCGTCACCGACGGTTGTTCGCCCGTGACCCGTTTCTCGACGACGGCGCCCTTCGCGCTCGCCCGCGCCTGGGCGGCGGTCGTGCCCGGCACACCGTCAGGAACCTCGAACCAGTTCTCGTCCACGAGCAACACCGCGATCGCGTTCGACTCGAACCAGGCCTATGCGGGCGGCGCGCCCGTGGCGAACGGCACGCGCTACTTCCTGTCGGCGATGCTCGGCTACGACGGCCCGCTCGGGAACACCGTGCCGGAGATCCTCGCGCTGATCGACCGCAGCGTCGCCGCGGACGAGACGCATCCGGTCGGCACCTTCTACCTGTGCCAGACGACGGACGTCGCGCGCTCGGGCCCGCGTCATGGGCTCTATCCGGCCGTGACGAGCGCCATCGCGGCGCTCGGTTTCGGCGCGCAACACCTCATGGCCGTGCTCCCGCCGAACGGCTCGACGTGCATGGGCATCATGACGGGGTGGGCCGATCCGCTGATCGACACGACGCCGTTCACGTTCCTGCCCGGGGCATTCGCCGACCACCTCACGAGCTACGCGGCGACGTTCGACACTGGTTCGCAGACGAAGATGTCGCGCTGGATCGCGAAGGGTGCCTCGGGCACGAGCGGCACCGTCGAGGAGCCGTGCAACTACGCGGGCAAGTTCCCCACCGCGCGGCTGCATCTCTACTACGCGCAGGGTGCTTCGCTCGGCGAGGCGTGGTTCCGCAGTCTCGGATTCGCGCCGTTCCAGGTGCTCCTGACGGGTGATCCGCTGACGCGCCCGTTCGCCTATCTGCCGCAGCCGACGCTCGCGGGGCTCCCCCCCTCGCCGGTCTTTGGAGTGATCGCGCTGTTGCCGAGTGCGACGACGCCGCATCCGTCGGCCGCGATCGCGGGCTTCGAATTGCTGGTCGACGGCGTGAGCGTCGGCACGACGTCTCCAGGACACGGCTTCGCGCTCGACACGACGGTGCTCGCCGACGGCTGGCACGAACTGCGCCTGCTCGCGTTCGACAACACGGCCGTGAGGTCCACGGGGCGCTTCGTCACGAGCTTCGTGAGCGCGAATTTCGGGCGGACGGTCTCGATGTCGCTCTCAGCGGCGAGCGGTTCGCTCACCCAGCGCTTCGACGTGACGCTCGCGGCGGGCGGCGGCGCGGTGAGCGCCATCGACGTCCTCCAGGGCGGTCGCGTCGTGGCATCTACCGCGAACGCGAGCGCGATGGTCGGCGTGTTCGGTCGCACGCTCGGCTCGGGCATCAGTCGCCTGCAGGCCCGCGCGCGCTTCGTCGACGGGAGGACGGCCACGAGCGCTCCGGTCCCGATCGACGTGAACACCCTCGACGGGCCGGCGCTCGGCAACGCTCCGGTCGCGTTCTCGTACACGAAACGCGTGCGCAACGACCAGACCGCGGTGATCGAACTGCCGGCCGCGTTCGACGACGCGCTCGGCGTGGCCGTGTGGAACGTGACCGGACTCCCGAGTCAGGGCACGCTGCTTCTCCCCTCGAGTTCCGCCCCCTATCGCTTCGTGAAGCCGAACGTCGGAGCCATCGGCCCGGACACGCTGACGTTCTCCGTGACCACGCCGAGCGGAACGTCGGTGCCGGCCGTCGTCGAAATCGTGTGGGAAGCGCCAGTCGCCTGCCCGGCGCCCGCGAACTTCTGCACGGCCACCGTGAACTCGACCGGCTTCCCGGCGACGGCGTCGTGGTTCGGCAGCACACGCTTCGCGGAGAACGCCTTTGGCCTCGCTGCCTACAACCTGCCCAGGTCGACGTTGGGCATCTTCTTCTACGGCGACACCCCCGTGCAGATCCCCTTCGGCAACGGCTTCCGTTGCGTCGGCGGCGCGCTCCAGCGCCTGCCGGTGCTGCAGGCCGATCTCCTCGGATCGGTCTCGCTGGCGCTCGACTTCACCTCCCCGCCGTTTCGTTCCGGCCCCGGCGCGATCGGCTCGAGCTCGACCACGCGCTTCCAGTTCTGGTTCCGCGACGTGCTCGGCGGCGGATCCAACTTCAACCTCAGCGATGGTCTCGCCGTGACCTTCTGCCCCTGATCCGGACCGCCGGAGCGGGCTCTGTGATCATGTCACCCTGGCAGCGGGCCGGAGGGGAGGAGTGCGCCGCTGCCGATGTGGCAGCGCGGCATCCAGCTCAGTTCTGACTGTAACTCATTTCGGCATAATGGCTTAGGTCTCGGTAGCCACCTGGGCACCGTTCTTGCTCTGGCGGCGCGCTCACGAGCAAGACGGAGAGGGTCCATTCGTGGCCGCTCCGTTTCCCCCACACCCCGTTCAGCGAAGAGCAGAGTTCCATGGCCAAGCAGATGGTTTTCGAGACCGACGCGCGCGATTCCATTCGTCGCGGTGTCAAGAAGCTCGCCAAGGCGGTCGTCACCACCCTCGGTCCGCGCGGTCGCAATGCGATCCTCGACAAAGGCTGGGGCGCGCCCACGATCACGAAGGACGGCGTCACCGTCGCCGAGGAGATCCAGCTCTCCGATCCCTACGAGCAGATGGGCGCGCAGCTCGTCAAGGAAGTCGCCAGCAAGACGAGCGACGTCGCCGGTGACGGCACGACGACGGCGACGCTCCTGACGGAAGCGATCTTCACGCAAGGCCTGCGCGCGATCACGGCCGGCGCTCACCCCTCGAGCGTCACGAAGGCGATCAGGGACGGCGCGGCAGCGGTCACGGCTCAGCTCGACAAGAGCGCCAGGAAGGTCGCGAAGAACGACGAGATCCGCCAGGTCGCGACGATCTCCGCCAACAACAACCAGGCTGTCGGCAAGTTGATCGCCGACGCGATGGAGAAGGTCGGCAAGGACGGCGTCATCACGGTCGAGGACGGCAAGACGCTCGAGACGACGGTCACGATCGTCGAGGGCATGCAGTTCGACCGTGGCTTCCTCTCGCCGCACTTCGTGAACAACCCGGACACGATGGAGTGCGTCTTCGAGAAGCCGTACATCCTCGTCTACGAGAGCAAGATCAGCGCGGTCCAGAAGTTCCTGCCGCTGCTCGAGAAGATCAAGAAGTCGGGCCGCCCGCTCCTCATCATCGCGGAGGACGTCGAGTCCGAAGCCCTCGCGACGCTCGTCGTGAACAAGCTGCGCGGCATCGTCCAGGCGTGCGCGGTCAAGGCGCCGGGCTACGGCGATCGTCGCAAGGCCATGCTCGAGGACATCGCCGCGTTGACGGGCGCGAAGGCGATCATGAAGGACACCGGCGAGGACCTCGACAAGGTCACCGAGCGCGATCTCGGTTCCGCCAAGCGCGTCACGGTCGACGGCGACAACACCACGATCGTGGGCGGCGTCGGCAAGCGCGAAGCGGTCGAAGGCCGCGTCGCGCAGATCCGTCGCGAAATCGGAGAGACCACGTCCGACTACGACCGCGAGAAGCTCCAGGAGCGTCTCGCCAAGCTCACCGGCGGCATCGCGCAGATCAACGTCGGCGGCGCCACCGACACGGAAGTGAAGGAGCAGAAAGCCCTCATCGAGGACGCGCTGCACGCCACGCGCGCCGCGGTCGAGGAAGGCATTCTCCCGGGCGGCGGCGTCGCGCTGCTCCGCGCTCGCGAGGCGATCCGCTCGGTCAAGTCGAAGAGCGAGAACGAGGACTACCAGATGGGCCTCGACCTCCTGTACGCCGCGCTCGCGAAGCCCGTTCAGCAGATCGCCCAGAACGCGGGCTTCGACGGCACCGTCGTCAGCCACCGCATCCTGCGCGAGAAGAAGGAGACCTACGGCTTCGACGCGCTCAAGGGCGAGTACGGCGACATGCTCGCGCTCGGCATCGTCGACCCGACCAAGGTCACCAAGTCCGCGCTCAACAACGCGGTCAGCGTCGCGTGCCTCTTGCTCACGACCGATGCCCTCATCGCCACGAAACCGGAACCGAAGAAGGCCGCGAAGGGCGGCCCGGGCGGCGGGATGGACGACATGGACGGCATGGGTGGAATGGGCGGCATGGGCGGCATGGGCGGAGGCATGGACTTCTAGTCCTCCAGCGCCGAACACAACGAACACACACGCACACACAAGAAACCAGAACGAGAACCATTCATGGCCAAGCAAATCCTGTTCGACGACAACGCGCGCGCCAAGATGCGCGTCGGCATCGAGAAGCTCGCCAAGACCGTGCGCGTCACGCTCGGTCCGGCCGGGCGCAACGTCATCCTCTCGAAGTCCTTCGGCGCTCCGAGCGTCACGAAGGACGGGGTCTCCGTCGCGAAGGAGATCGAGCTCGAGGACCCGTTCGAGAACATGGGCGCGAAGCTCGTGCTCGAGGTCGCCAACAAGACGAACGACGTCGCCGGTGACGGCACCACGACGGCGACCGTCCTCGCCTCCGCGATCTTCAACGAAGGCTTGAAGTACCTCGCGACGGGCGTCAACACGATCGCCCTGCGCAACGGCATCGACGCCGCGGTCGGGGCCGCAGTCGATTCGATCAAGACCCAATCGCGCAAGGTCAAGTCGAAGGACGAGAAGGCGAACGTCGCCACGATCTCCGCCAACAACGACCGCGAAGTCGGCACCATGCTGGCCGATGCGTTCGAAAAGGTCGGCGACGAAGGCGTCATCACCATCGAGGAATCGACCGGCCTCGAAACCGTCGTCGACGTCGTCGAGGGCATGGAGTTCGACAAGGGCTACCTGTCGCCGTACTTCGCCACGAACCTGACGAAGCTCACCGCCGAGTTCGAAGACCCCTACATCTTCATCTACGACAAGAAGATCTCGAACGTGCGCGAGTTCCTGCCGGTGCTCGAAGCGGCGGCACGCGCGGGCAAGGCACTCGTCATCATCGCGGAGGACATCGAGGGCGAGGCGCTCGCCACGCTCGTCATCAATCGCTTGAAGGGCGTGTTGAACGTCTGCGCGGTGAAGGCTCCGGGATTCGGCGAACGTCGCAAGGCGTACCTCGGGGACATCGCGGCTCTCACCGGCGGCACGGCGATCACCGAGGAACTCGGACTCCCGCTCGAGAAGATCACGATCGAGCACTTCGGCAGCGCGAAGCGCGTGCGCGTCACGAAGGACGCCACGACGATCATCGGCGGCAAGGGCTCGAAGAAGTCGATCGACGAGCGCGTCGCGCAGATCAAGGTCCAAGTGGCCAACACGAAGTCCGACTACGACAAGGAGAAGCTCGAGGAGCGTCTCGCGAAGCTGTCGGGCGGCGTCGCGGTCATCAAGGTGGGCGGCAAGACCGAAGCCGAGATGAAGTCCAAGAAGGACCTGCTCGAGGACGCGCTCAACGCGACGCGTGCGGCGATCCAGGAGGGCATCGTCCCCGGCGGCGGCGTGGCGCTCCTGCGCGCAGCCGACGCGGTGAAGTCGCTCAAGCTGAAGGGTGACGAACACTTTGGCGCGCTCATCATCGAGAAGGCGCTCGAGGCTCCGCTGCGCCAGATCGCCCAGAACGCGGGCGAGGACGGCGCGGTCGTCGTCGAGACCGTGCGCGAGCACAAGGGCACGATGGGCTTCAACGCGCTCACCGGCGAATACGTCGACATGTACAAGGCCGGAGTCGTCGATCCGGCGAAGGTCGTGCGCTCGGCTCTGCAGAACGCGGCTTCGATCGCGGGTCTCTTGCTCACCACCGACTCGATGGTGACCGAAGTCAAGGAAGACAAGGCCAGGGTCGAGGGGTCGATGTCCTGACACCGCTGCGCTAGTGGGGTGGTTCGAAAGTTCGATGCAGAAGTCGGGTTGGATGCGAGTTCCTGGCAAGGCGCGATGACGACGCGGGTTCGTTGTATCCCTCGGAGGAGTCGCAACGCCGCCAGGGAGGCGCAGACGACCCGAATTCTGCATCGAACTTTCGAATCACCCCACTAGCATCGGCATCCTCGACATGGAGAGCATCCTTCCGATCGCCGGCTTCTGCGCCCTCGCGGCCGGTTTGGGATACGCAGTGGGGCGCCGCAGACCGGCCGGTGCGCCGGCGGCGCGCACGCCGGCTCTGGTCGCGTCCGCTGCGGCGGATGCGACCGGCGGCGATCCGCGCGCGCGTTTGTATGCGCTGGCGAAGGAAGTGGAGGACATCTTTCCGACGATGGCGCACCCGCGCGATCTGAGCGGCGTGCCGCGCTACGCCGAGGGCCTCGCGCTCCTCTCGAGTTCGAGTTTCTCGGGAAGCGATGTCTGCGGCCTCGCCGTCGGGGACAACTCCGTGCTCAGTTTCATGGCCATGGATGCGTTGCGCAGACGCACCGACGCCGAGCCGTTCCTCGATGTGCTGCTCCCAAGGCTCAACAAGTGCAGCAACTGGGCGCTGTGGGCCTTCTGCGAACTGCTCGAAGCCCGGCATCCACAACCCGTCCTCGCCCGCGTGCTCGCGACTCTCGACACGAGTTGGGATTCGCCGATGGGGCGGGAGGTGCTCAAGGACTTCGTCCGGCGTCGGCTGGAGCGCGGAGAAGTCGTGCAGGTCGACGATCGTTTCACCGAACCGCCGCGCTCGTCCGCGCCCTCCTTCTCGCCCGAAACGCCGTCGCGGAACGAGTTCCTCGCCGGGTTGATCCAGGAGATCGGCGGCGAGTCCGCGCAGAAGCTCGCCGACGCGCTGAGGCGACGCTCGAAAGTCGATCATGACGTGCAACAGATGCGCGCCGTCGGACGCATCCAGGTCGAGAGCAGCGGTCCGCCCGTGCTCGAACACCCCGAGTTCGCGCGCGCGCTCGCGGAAAGCGAGCGCGCCGTGGATCGCTCGCGCGCGCTGCTCGTCGTCGGCCAACCCGGCGTGGGGCGCTCGACGCTGGTGCGGGCGCTGGCCGGGCGCTTGCGCGCGCGCGGCTTCACGATCTTCGAGGCCGGCACGGCTGATCTGCTCGCCGACCAGAGCATGATGGGACAGCTCGAAGGCCGGCTGCAGAAGCTGATCGCGGCCGCGGCGGATGCTCCGGTCGTGTGGGTCGTCTCCGACTTCGCCGAGTTGATGTGGGCCGGCCGTCATCGTTTCAACACGACGAGCGTGCTCGACTCGCTGATGCCCCACCTCGAAGCCGGCCGCTTGAGGATCGTCGGCCGGATCGAGCCCGAGGGACTCGAGCGGCTGCTGCGCGCGCAGCCGCGATTGCGCGGCGCTGTCGACGTCGTACGTCTGGCGTCCCCGTCCGAGCGCGAGACGCTCGATCTGGGTCGGCGCTGGGCCGTGCACGTGCATCTCGAGGAAGCCGTGTTGCGCGAGGCCGCCGAACTCGCGCGCCAGTACCTCGGACAGACGGCCGCACCGGGCAACCTGCTCGGGCTCCTGCATCTCGCCTCCGAGGTGCGCCCGCGCGCGGAGGGTGACGCGCTCACGATCGACGACTACCTGATCGAGCATCCGTCGCAGACGGTCCTCGTGCGCGTCAAGGGCGATTCGATGATCGACGCCGGCATCCTCGAGGGCGACCTCGTCGTC